>NZ_JBHLZP010000060.1:0-25434 GCF_042429965.1 Actinoallomurus acaciae | reverse complement strand
GATCGCCGCGCCGAGCATCGCCGCCGCGGCCTGGCGCACGCAGGTGCACGCCGGCCTCACGAACCTCGGCTGGACCGCCCGCGACGCCGACACGGCCGTGGACGCGGTCGCCGCGGAGATCGACGGCCAGGACACCTCCGACATCGCCGCCCTGCTGAAGCTGGCGATGAGGAAGCTCAGCCGATGACCGAGCGCAGTGAGCGCGAGGAGGAGCGTTTCGTCTCGCCGGTCGCCGACGGCGAGGAGAAGGCCATCGAGGCGGCGCTGCGCCCCAAGCAGCTCGACGAGTTCATCGGGCAGGCGCGCGTGCGCGAGCAGCTCTCGCTCGTGCTGCACAGCGCGCTCCGGCGCGGCCGGCCGCCGGACCACGTGCTGATGTCCGGCCCGCCGGGCCTGGGCAAGACGACCCTCGCGATGATCATCGCCGCCGAGCTGGGCATGCCCCTGCGTATCTCCTCCGGCCCGGCGATCGAGCGGGCCGGCGACCTCGCGGCCGTGCTGTCCACGCTGTCCGAGGGCGAGGTGCTGTTCCTCGACGAGATCCACCGGATGGCGCGGCCCGCCGAGGAGATGCTCTACGTCGCGATGGAGGACTTCCGGGTCGACGTGATCGTCGGCAAGGGGCCGGGCGCGACCGCCATCCCGCTCGACCTCGCGCCGTTCACGCTCGTCGGCGCCACCACGAGGGCGGGCCTGCTGCCGGCGCCGCTGCGCGACCGGTTCGGCTTCGTCGCGCACATGGACTTCTACGAGCCGGCCGACCTCCAGCAGATCATCGACCGCTCGGCCCGGCTGCTCGACGTGCGGATGGACGACGCGGGCGCCGCCGAGATCGCCCGGCGCTCGCGCGGCACGCCGCGCATCGCCAACCGGCTCCTGCGCCGGGTCCGCGACTTCGCCGAGGTTCGCGCCGACGGCGTGATCACCGAGCAGGTCGCCCGCGACGCGCTGTCGCTGTACGAGGTCGACGCCGAGGGGCTGGACCGGCTCGACCGTTCGGTGCTCGACTCGCTGTTGCGCAAGTTCGGCGGCGGACCCGTGGGATTGTCGACGCTGGCGGTCGCGGTGGGGGAGGAGCCGGAGACGGTGGAAGTGGTCGCGGAGCCTTTTCTGGTGCGTAAGGGACTCATCGCCCGCACACCACGTGGCCGGATTGCGACTTCTTCGGCCTGGCGGCACCTGGGTATCACGCCGCCGCCCACGGTTGAAGGTACCCTTTTCGAAGTGACGGAGGAGTGACGAGGAACTTCCCGCCGTGCCCAGTCGTCAGCTCGTTGCCGGGGTTTCGTCAAGTCCTTTACACTCCGGAGCTTGTCGCCGTCGTCAGGCGACACGCCTTTCGCACGCGAATCGTCGGCGGCGGGCTGAACACCCATATCGGAAGGATGCCCCGGTGCAGGGCAACACTGAACTCACAGCGCTCACCCAACTCGCTGCCCAGAAGAGCAACCCCCTGGTCACGCTTCTGCCGATCATCCTCATCGGCGTCGTGTTCTATTTCCTGCTCTTCCGTCCGCAGCGCAGACGTCAGCAACAGCAGCTGCAGATGCAGCGTCAAATACAGCCGGGCCAGCGCGTCATGACGACCGCGGGCATGCTCGCCGACGTCGTCGCCATCGAGGACGACCACGTCGTGCTCGAGATCGCCCCCGGGGTCGAGGTCCGCTACGTCAAGCAGGCCATCTCCCAGGTCGTCTCCGAGGACGACGACGAGGAGATCGAGGACGAGACCGAGGACGACGCCGAGGAGACCGGCGAGTCCGCGGAGGCGGAAGAGGGCACCGAGGAGCCCGAAGAGGAAGAGGCGCCCGAGGTCGAGGCCAAGACCGAGACTCTTCCCGGCGCGACCGGGAAGAAGACGGGAGACGCGCCGCTGAACGACGGCGAGGACAAGTCCGGCAAGAGGCCCTCGGCCTGACCAGAGCCTGACCGCAGACAAAGGACGAAAGACGACCGTGGCTCCGCCAAACAGAAACGTTTCGAGACCAGGGCGCGTGCTCTTCGCGCTGTTCGTGATCGCCGCTGCCCTGGTGGGCCTGATGTTCTGGCAGGGCCAAAAGACGCCCAAGCTGGCTCTCGACCTGGCGGGGGGCACCACCGTGACGCTCACGGCGGAGCCCTCGCGGCCCGGGGCGAAGATCGGCGACTCCGAGATGACCCAGGCGATCAACATCATGCGCGAGCGCGTGAACGGCCTGGGCGTCTCTGAGGCCGAGGTGACCAAGCAGGGCAACAACGTCATCGTCGTCCAGGTCCCCGGTCAGGGACAAGAGCGGGTCGTCGGTCTCATCGGCACCACCGCCAAGCTGGAGTTCCGCCAGGTGATGGTGGCCGAGCCGGTCGGCGCCGCACAGCAGCCGGCACCCACGCCCACCCCGACCCCGTCGGGCAAGGCGTCCAAGTCGCCCAAGCCGTCGGGCAGCCCGTCGGCGAGCGGCAAGGCGTCCACGAGTCCCTCGCCCAAGGGGCGTGCGCTCGCCCAGGCCCTGGTCGCCACGCCGAAGCCGTCGGAGAAGGCGTCCGGCAAGCCCACGCCCAAGCCGAGCGCCTCACAGTCGCTCACCCCCGAACAGCTCCAGCAGTTGCAGCAGCTCCAGCAACAGCAGCAGCAGGCGGGCGCGGAGGACTTCACGGGCGTCGACCCGGCGGTCAAGGCGCAGTTCAGCAAGCTCACCTGTGCGGGCAACGACATCGGCCAGGGCCAGTCGCTGAACCCCGGCAAGCAGGTCGCGATCTGCGCCCGGCCCGACCCCAAGACGCACAAGAGCGACTACAAGTTCATCCTGGCGCCCGCGCAGATCTCCGGTGAGCAGGTCACCAAGGCGCAGGCGCTGCCGCCGGACCCGCAGAACGGCCGGGTCCAGTGGACCGTCAGCCTCGACCTCAACGGCGCCGCCACCAAGACGTTCGCCGACTTCACCTCCAAGGCCGCGGCGCTGGGCGAGAACAACACGCGCAACCACTTCGCGATCGTGCTCGACGGCACGGTCTACTCCTGGCCGAGCGTCAAGGAGGCGATCACCTCCGGCAACGCCCAGATCGAGGGCCAGTTCACCCAGCAGGACGCCACCGACCTGGCCAACGTGCTCAAGTACGGCGCGCTGCCGCTGAAGTTCGTCCCGAGCTCGATCGAGTCGGTGTCGGCCACCCTCGGCAAGGACCAGCTGAGCGCCGGCCTGATCGCGGGCGCGATCGGCCTCGGCCTGGTCGTGCTCTACTGCCTGCTCTACTACCGGGGCCTGGGCTCCGTCGCGATCTCCAGCCTGATCGTCGCGGGGGTGCTGACGTACGAGTCGGTGGTGCTGCTCGGCAAGTTCATCGACTTCCGGATGTCGCTCGCCGGCATCGCGGGTGCGATCGTGGCGATCGGCATCACGGCCGACTCGTTCGTGGTCTTCTTCGAACGATTGCGTGACGAGGTCCGGGAGGGACGCAGCCTGCGGACGGCCGTCGAACGCGGATGGCACCGCGCCCGGCGTACGATCATCGTGGCGGACGCGGTCTCGTTCATCGCCGCGCTGCTGCTGTACTGGTTCGCCATCGGCGGGGTCAAGGGCTTCGCGTTCACGCTGGGCCTGACCACCCTCATCGACGTGGTGGTGGTGTTCTTCTTCACCAAGCCGCTCGTCACGGTTCTGGCCCGTACGAAGTTCTTCGGGCGAGGTCACCGGTGGTCCGGACTCGATCCGTCCACACTGGGTGTCAGCAAGCGGACCACCGTCCGCACGGCCAGCGCCAAGGAGGCCTGATGTCACGCCTGGGCACCATCGGCGGCCGGCTCCACCGAGGGGAGATCTCCCTCAACTTCGTGGGGCGGCAGAAGCTCTGGTACTCCATCTCCGGCCTCATCCTGGTCATCAGCGTCGTCTCGCTGCTGACCCTCGGGCTGAACTTCGGTGTCGAGTTCAAGGGCGGCACCGTTTTCCAGTTCCCGGGCAAGCCGGGCACCACGACCTCGGACGCACGTGCGGCGGTCGCGGACTCCGGGGTCGTCAAGGAGGACCCCATCGTCCAGAAGACCGGCAACGGCTGGCGTGTGCAGACCGAGAGCCTCACCTCCGCTCAGGTGACGAAGGTGCAGGAGACGGTCCAGCACAGGTTCGGGCTGCCCAAGCCCGACGACGTCAGCCCGCAGTCGGTGGGCGCGAGCTGGGGTAAGGACGTCTCCCAGAAGGCGCTGCAGGGCCTGATCATCTTCCTGATCGTGATCATCATCTATCTGTCCATCGCCTTCGAGTGGCGCATGGCGGTCGCGGCGCTGATCGCGCTCGCGCACGACATCCTGATCACGATCGGCGTCTACTCGCTCGTGCAGTTCGAGGTGACGCCGTCCTCGGTGGTCGGCCTGCTGACCATCCTCGGTTACTCGCTCTACGACACCGTCGTGGTCTTCGACAAGGTGCGGGAGAACACCCGCCCGCTGCTCACGACGAAGTCCATGACCTACAGCCAGGCCGCCAACCTGGGTCTGAACCAGACCCTGGTCCGGTCGATCAACACCTCGGTGATCGCTCTGCTGCCCGTGTCCGGCCTGCTGTTCATCGGTGCCGGGGTCATGGGCGCGGGCACGCTCAAGGACCTGGCGCTCGTGCTGTTCGTCGGCATGCTGGCCGGCGCGTACTCCTCGATCTGCATCGCGACGCCGATCCTGGCCGACCTGCAAGAACGCCAGGGGAAGTACCGGGATCTCGCCAAGCGGGTGCAGAACAAGGCCGACAGCAGCAAGCGGAAGTCCCGCGCGGCGAACGCCGAGACCGCGGCGGCGGACGGACCGGAGAGCGAACCGCAGGACACGGTCCCCGAAGAGGAGACGACCGGCGCGACCACCTCGGTCGGCGCCGGCATCCGGCTCGTCCAGCAGGGCGCGCGGCAGCAGCCGCGCCGTACCGGCTCCAAGGGACACCCGAGCGGCAAGAAGAAGCGCTGACCCGGCCGTTCCGGCCACGACACTCGGCGGGCGGTATCTCCAGGTATCGGAGGTACCGCCCGCCGAAGCGTGTACGGTGTCCGATGCGTCCATCAGGGACTCCGCGCGCCGGGTTCGGCGAAGTGCTGCCAGAGGAGGATCGTGACCAGGCGACCCGTCGACCTGACGCAGATGATCAACGATCGCATCAGGGACGTCCCCGACTATCCGAAGCCGGGCGTGATGTTCAAGGACATCACGCCGCTGCTCGCCGACCACACCGCCTTCGCGGCCGTCGTCGACGCCATCGTCGCCTACTACGGCCGGGGCACGATCGACAAGGTGGCCGGCATCGAGGCACGCGGCTTCATCCTCGCCGCCCCCGTGGCGTACCACTTCGGCGCCGGCTTCGTCCCGATCCGCAAGCAGGGCAAGCTGCCGTCCGCCACGTACGCGGAGAACTACGACCTGGAGTACGGCAGCGAGACGATCGAGGTGCACAAGGACGCCTTCGCGCCGGGCGAGCAGGTCCTGATCGTCGACGACGTCCTGGCGACGGGCGGCACGGCCCAGGCCACCGCGGCCCTCATCGCCCGTACGGGTGCGGAGATCGCCGGGATCTCGGTGCTGATGGAGCTGGGCTTCCTCAGCGGCCGCGACCGCCTCTCCGACCTCGACGTGCACGCCCTGGTGACCGTCTGAGGGCCGCCGTGTCGAGGGGGGTTCCGGTCCATGGAGCCGCGGACGTAGCCGGGTACGTATGAGTGCGTAGGTGCTCGTGAAAAGCCCAGGTACGGAAGGTACGAGACCGCCGTCGCCGGTGATCCGGACATCCGCCGAGTGCCGGTGTTCGGTCCGGAATGGTGGATCGGCACCGACTGGAATTCAGCTGCCGCTAAACTGGTGTTCCGACGCAGGCATGGGGAGGCTGGGTGCGTGGTGAGGTGGTGTCTACCGACGCGGCGTCCGATGCCGCGCTGACAGCACGCATCAACCCCCACACGTTGCCGGCACCCGACAGCGAGCCCGCCTCAACGCCGGACGAGGGCGATCGGACTCCCTCGAGGACCCCCTCGAGTCCGGCCGCGCCATCGGCCGCCCGGGTCCGCCGGCGGCTCGCCCGACTCGGCGCCCAGCGTGGACCCACCATGAATCCTGTACTCGAACCTCTGATCAAGACGCTCCGGAACACACATCCCAAGGCGGACGTGCGTCTCGTCGAGCGCGCCTACGACGTCGCGGCGCACCATCACCGCGAGCAGAAACGTAAGAGCGGCGACCCGTACATCACGCACCCGCTCGCCGTGGCCACGATCCTGGCCGAGCTCGGCATGAACACCGAGACGCTGTGCGCCGCCCTCCTGCACGACACGGTCGAGGACACCACCTACACCCTCGACCAGTTGCGCACCGACTTCGGCGACGTCATCGCCGCCCTGGTCGACGGGGTGACCAAGCTCGACAAGGTCAAGTACGGCGAGGCCGCCGAGGCCGAGACGGTCCGCAAGATGGTCGTCGCGATGTCGCGCGACATCCGGGTCCTCGTGATCAAGCTGGCCGACCGCCTGCACAACATGCGCACCCTGCGCTACCTGCCGCGGCACAAGCAGGAGCGCAAGGCCCGCGAGACGCTGGAGATCTTCGCGCCGCTCGCGCACCGGCTCGGCATGAACACCCTGAAGTGGGAGCTGGAGGACCTCGCCTTCCAGACGCTCTACCCCAAGCGGTTCGACGAGATCGCCCGCCTGGTGTCCGAGCGGGCCCCGCGCCGCGACGTCTACCTCCAGGACGTCATCCAGCACGTCTCCCGCGACCTGCGCGAGTCCAAGATCAAGGCGACCGTCAAGGGCCGCCCGAAGCACTACTACTCGATCTACCAGAAGATGATCGCCCGCGAGCTGAGCTTCGAGGACATCTACGACCTCGTCGGCATCCGGGTGCTCGTCGACACGGTCCGCGACTGCTACGCCGCCCTCGGCACGATCCACGCGCGATGGAACCCGGTCCCCGGCCGGTTCAAGGACTACATCGCGATGCCGAAGTTCAACATGTACCAGTCGTTGCACACCACGGTGATCGGCCCGGAGGGCAAGCCGGTCGAGCTGCAGATCCGCACGCGGGCCATGCACAACCGGGCCGAGTACGGCATCGCGGCGCACTGGAAGTACAAGGAGGAGACCGTCGGCGACGGCGGCACCTCCTCCACCGGCAAGGCGGGCGACATGGCCTGGCTGCGCCAGCTCCTCGACTGGCAGAAGGAGACCACCGACCCGGCCGAGTTCCTGGAGTCGCTGCGCTTTGACCTGTCGGTCTCGGAGGTCTTCGTCTTCACGCCGAAGGGCCAGGTCCTCGCGCTGCCGCAGGGCGCGACGCCGGTCGACTTCGCGTACGCGATCCACACCGAGGTCGGCCACCGTACGATCGGCGCCCGCGTCAACGGCCGTCTCGTCCCGCTGGAGTCGACCCTCGACAACGGCGACACGGTGGAGATCTTCACCTCCAAGTCGCCGGACGCCGGGCCGAGCCGCGACTGGCTCAACTTCGTCAAGAGCGCCCGCGCCCGCAACAAGATCAAGCACTGGTTCTCCAAGGAGCGCCGCG
This sequence comes from Actinoallomurus acaciae, assembly GCF_042429965.1. Taxonomy (NCBI): domain Bacteria; kingdom Bacillati; phylum Actinomycetota; class Actinomycetes; order Streptosporangiales; family Thermomonosporaceae; genus Actinoallomurus; species Actinoallomurus acaciae. The sequence continues at coordinate 17,927 of NZ_JBHLZP010000060.1, read as the reverse complement.
AGAGCGCCATCGAGCAGGGCAAGGAATCGCTGGCCCGCGCGATGCGCAAGCAGAACCTCCCGCTCCAGCGCATGCTGTCGGGCGAGGCGCTGCTGACCCTCGCGCACGACATGCACTACGCCGACGTGTCCGCGCTGTACGCGGCCATCGGCGAGAGCCACGTCTCGGCCCAGAGCATCGTCCGCAAGCTCGTCGACGTCCTCGGCGGCGACACTGCAGAAGACCTGGCCGAGACCGCGATCCCGACCCGCAAGCGCCGCTCCCGCCCGGCGGGCGACCCGGGCGTGGTCGTGGCCGGCGACCCGGACGTGTGGGTGCGCCTGTCACGGTGCTGCACGCCGGTGCCGGGCGATGAGATCGTCGGCTTCGTCACGCGGGGCAACGGCGTCTCGGTCCACCGCGTCGACTGCGTCAACGTGGCGAACCTTCAGACCCAGCCCGACCGTATGGTCGACGTGAAATGGTCACCGGGGGAGGACTCGGTCTTCCTGGTGGCCATCCAGGTCGAGGCGCTCGACCGGCCGCGACTGCTGTCCGACATCACCCGCGTGCTGTCGGACCAGCACGTCAACATCCTGTCCGCGTCGGTGGCGACCAACCGCGACCGGGTGGCGGTGAGCCGGTTCAGCTTCGAGATGGGCGACCCGAAGCACCTCGGCCACGTACTCAAGGCGGTCCGGTCCGTCGACGGCGTCTACGACGTCTACCGCGTCACGAGCTGACCCGGCTGGACGACCACGTCCTCAGCCGGCGACGGCGCCGTTGGCGTGCCTGGTGGGGCGGCAGCCCGTTGCGCGACGAGGTGCGCCGGGCCGTCCAGCGCTGAGCGCGACCTCGGGAACCGGTGGGGAGAAGCCCATGGCGACGGTCGCCGCGTCGGGTCGTGCGGCGCCCGCCGCCGTCCGCCTGTCCGTACGGCAAGGTCGGGGACGCCGGTGTGGCGGCACTGCACCGCGTGTTCCCGAAGGCGGTGTCGAGAGGCCGGCGGCCCCTCGACACCGGTCAGGAGAGTTCCGACAGCGTGTGCTCGGCCTCGGCGAGCCAGGCGCGGCGGGCGGTCAGGGCCTCCTCGGCGTCCTTCGCGTCCTTGTCGCGACCGGAGTTGCGCGCCTTCTCCAGGCGCGACTCCAACTGCTCGATCGAGGAGCGCAGCTGCGCGACCGTCGCCTCGGCGCGGGCCCGCGCCTCCGGGTTGGTGCGCCGCCACTCCGACTCCTCGGCGCCGCGGACCGCCTCCTCGATCTTGCGCAGTCGGCCCTCCAGCCGCTCGCGCGAGTCGCGGGGGACCATGCCGACGGCCTCCCAGCGCTCCTGGATCGAGCGCAGGGCCTGCCGCGCGGCGCGCACGTCGCGTACGGGCAGCAGCCGCTCCGCGTCGGCGAGGATCTTCTCCTTCGCCTCGGCATGCTCGCGGAACTCCGCGTCACGCTCGGCGAACACCGCCGACCGGGCGGAGAAGAAGGTGTCCTGGGCGCCCTTGAACCGCGCCCACAGCTCCTCTTCGGCGTCGCGGGAGGCGCGACCGGCCATCTTCCACTGACGCATGAGCTCGCGGTACGCCGCGGCGGTCGGCCCCCAGTCGGTGGAGTTGACCATGGCCTCGGCGTCGAGGACCAGCCGCTCCTTCTCCGCGCGGGCGTGCTCGCGCTCCACCTCGAGGTTGGAGAAGTAGGCCTTGCGGCGCTTGGTGAACGCGTTGCGCGCCGAGGACAGCCGCTTCCACAGCGCCGTCTCCGTGGGACGGTCGACGCGCTCGGCGGCCTTCCACTCCTCCACGAGCTGGCGGAGGCGCTCGCCGCCGTTCTTCCAGTGCGTCTCCTCGGTCGCGATCCGCTCCGCCTCGGCGACGATGCGCTCTTTGATCTCGCGGGCGTGCACGCGCGCCTGGTCACGGGCGACCTTGATCTGCTCGCGCCGCTCGCCGATCAGCCCGGACAGCCCGTCGAGCCGACGGCTCAGGCCGTCGAGGTCGCCGACGGCGTGGGCCTCGGCCACGGCCTCGCGGAGCCGGGTGATGGTGTGCTCGGCCTGGGCGGCCGCCAGGTCGGTCGTCTTGATCCGCTGTTCGAGCAGGTCGACCTCGGTGACGAGGGCGTCGTACTTGCGGCGGAAGTAGGCCAGGGCCTCCTCGGGTGCGCCCGCCTGCCACGAACCGACGGTGCGTTCCCCGGCCGCCGTGCGGACGTAGACGGTGCCGTTCTCATCGACCCGGCCCCACGGGTCAGTGGTCATCGCGGGCCTCCCCGGTGAGAGGCGTGGCCGTCGTGAACCGCCTCGTGGCCGGCACGACGTCCCCGCGCGCACGGCGAGGGATACCCAAGGGTTCGGTGGCGCTGCACACCGCTGCCTCCTGTGTCAGAGCCCGGGGCGTCCCCTCACGCACCGGGCCCACCATGATGACGTCCGTGGGAGAAGCGCTCCCGCTGGCCACCCTAGCCAATCGCATTGCTACATCTTCGCGACGGTGAGGTCTTTTATTTCGATTTTCTTCTTTGGGGCGGTGTTCCCGCTCTGGTCGGCCGCCGCGGCGCCCGCCTTCGCGACGGAGTCGACGACGTCCATTCCCTTGGTGATCTCGCCGAACACGGTGTAGTCGGCGGGCAGCGGAGAATCGCCGTAGACGATGAAGAACTGGCTTCCGTTGCTGTTCGGAGCGCTGCTGTGCGCCATCGCGATGACGCCGCGCTTGTAGGTCGCCTGCCCGGACTTGCCGGCCTTCGGGACGTTCTCATTGCCGAAGCCGTACGCGGGACCGCCCATTCCGGTGCCGGTCGGGTCGCCGCATTGCAACACCTTGATACCCTCGGTGACAAGGCGATGACATTTCGTGTTGTTGAAGAACTTCTTGCTCGCCAGATACTTGAAGGAGTTCACGGTGCACGCGGCCTTGTCGCCGTCGAGCTTGGCGGCGATCGTGCCGAGGCTCGTGTCGATCGTCATCTTGTACGTGCCCTTGACCGGCTTCACCGGGGGCTTGCCGACGTCCTTGGCGCTCGCCGCCGCGTCGGCGGACAGGGGCTGGTAGGCGCACTCTCCGGGCTTGGCCGTGACGCTCGGGGCGGCGGTGGGTGTGGAGGCGGCGGAGGTCTTGTCCTTCTTCGCCGGGTTGTTCATGGCGAACGCGATGGCCCCGCTGCCCCCCGCGACCACCACGACGGCGACCACCGTGCCGATGATCTTCATCCGCCGGGCCCTGGCGTGCCGGATCGCCCGACGCTGCTGCTGGCGCTCGTAACGCAGCCGGGCCAGCTCCCTCTTGCGATCTTTACCCGCCACCGGTGTCGCACCTCATCGATTCGCGTCGTGAACTGGGAAACGTGTTGCGCATCGTAGCGGTCCCGGCCGGTATTTTCGGCCCCGCACCGCAGAGGCGCCCAAACCGGCCGAACATCGGGCGCGGTTCACCCCTCCCACGCTAGGGCCTCGGGTCTGCGCCCCCGTACACGCATGTCAGGTCCTCAAGCTGCGGGTTCGAGCGTGCTCGGGCGATGCGGCCGGGCGTGTGACCCTCTGTGCGGTCGTGGTGCGGCTCGTTCTGTCACGGGCGCGTGCTGTAATCGTCCGGTGCCCCAAAGTGACGGTGGTGATGTGGTGATCGAGCGCCGTGGCCCGCCCCGCGCCGAGCGAAGGTCGGCCGACCCCGCCTCCGGATGAGGCGGCACGCCGACCTGGACGGCGCTATGTCGTTCGCGATCGCGCGCGTACCGCCGGTACGCTCGATCTCGCCGGTAGCAGTCAGAGAGGATGACCGTGCTCATCGCCACCTTCCCCGCGGGGTCCTTCGCGACGAACTGCTACGTCGTGGCGCCCGAGGCCGGGGAGGAATGCGTGATCATCGACCCCGGGCAGGACGCCGAGGCGATGGTGTACGACGTGCTGCGCGAGCACCGGCTCAAGCCGGTCGCGGTCGTGCTCACGCACGGCCACATCGACCACGTGTGGTCCGTCGCCCCGGTCTGCGGCGCCCGCGATGTGCCCGCCTACATCCATCCGGACGACCGCGACATGCTGGCCGACCCGGCGAAGGGCTTCCCGCCGCAGGTCGCCGGCCAGCTTCTCGGCGGCCTGACGTTCAGCGAGCCGGACGACGTGCGCGAGCTCGCCGACGGCGACACCCTGACGCTCGCGGGCCTGGACCTCGTCGTCGACCACGCTCCCGGCCATACACCGGGGTCGGTGACCTTCCGGCTCGCCGCCGAACCGGTGATGTTCTCCGGCGACCTGCTGTTCGCCGGCTCCATCGGACGTACGGACCTGCCGGGCGGCGACCACGCCGCGATCATGGACAGTCTGGCGCGGGTATGCCTGCCCCTGCCGGACGAGACCGCGGTGCTGCCCGGACACGGTGCTCAGACCACCATCGGCCGCGAGCGGGCCACCAACCCGTTCCTCAAGGAGATCGCTCCGCTCGACGGCCCGCACAGGGGACTTTAAGCAAACAGATGAGCTCGAACTTCCAGGCCCCCAAGGGGGTCAACGAGTACGTTCCGCCGCGCTCGGCGCTCTACCTCGCCGCGCGTGACGCGTTCGCCGCGGTGGCCACGCGCGCCGGCTACTCCTATCTGGAGCTGCCGGTGTTCGAGGACACGGCGCTGTTCTCCCGCGGCGTCGGGGAGTCGACCGACGTCGTCTCCAAGGAGATGTACACCTTCGAGGACCGCGGCGGCCGGTCGCTCACCCTGCGTCCTGAGTTCACGGTCGGGGTGCTGCGGTCCGTGATCCAGCACAACCTGCACAGGGGCGAGCTGCCGGTGAAGGTCTGGGCCACCGGCCCGGCCTTCCGCTACGAGCGGGCACAGGCGGGGCGCTATCGTCAGTTCTACCAGGTCGACCTGGAGGCGATCGGGTCCGAGGACCCGGCCGTCGACGTCGAGACGATCGCGCTGGCCTGGGACTGGTACCGCGAGCTCGGCCTCACCCGGCACAGCCTGCACCTCAACTCCCTCGGCTGCCGCGAGTGCCGTCCGGTGTACCGCGCGGCGCTGCAGGAGTTCCTGCGCGGGCTCGACCTCGACGAGGCCACCCGCGCCCGGATCGAGCTGAACCCGCTCCGGGTGCTGGACGACAAGCGTCCCGAGGTGCGGGCCCAGGTCGAGGCCGCCCCGGTGGTCACCGACTACCTGTGCGGCGCCTGCAAGACCCACCACGACAAGGTCCGCGAGCTGCTCGCCGACCTGGAGATCCCCTGGGTCGACGACCCGCGCCTCGTCCGCGGCCTCGACTACTACACGCGCACCACGTACGAGTTCGACCACCCGCTGCTCGGCGCCCAGTCCGGCATCGGCGGCGGCGGGCGTTACGACGGCCTGTCGGAGGACATCGGCGGGCCGCCGCTGCCGGGCATCGGTTTCGGGCTCGGCCTCGACCGCACGGTGATCGCCATGGAAGAGGAGCAGGCCGCCGCCACGGCCGGCACCACGGTCACCGTCTACGGCGTGCCGCTCGGCGAGGAGGCGCAGCGCAGGATCTTCGGCCTCGTCGCCGCCCTGCGCCGGGCCGGGATCGCCGCCGACATGTCTTATGACGGCAAGAAGCTCAAGGGCGCCATGCGGGGCGCCGACCGGTCCGGGGCGGCGTACGCCGTGATCCTCGGCGAGCGAGATATCGCCGCCGGGTCCGCTCAGGTGAAGGACCTGGCCAGCGGCGACCAGGTCGCCGTGCCGCTCGACGAGATCGTCACGACGTTGAAAGAGAGGCTTTCCCAACCATGATTCGCTCGCACGAGGCGGGTTCGCTCCGCCGTGAGCAGGCCGGGCAGCAGGTGGTCCTCGCCGGCTGGGTCGCGCGCCGCCGCGACCACGGAGGCGTCACGTTCATCGACCTGCGCGACGCGTCCGGCGTCGCGCAGGTCGTCTTCCGCGAAGAGGACACGGCGCACGACCTGCGTGCGGAGTTCTGCGTCAAGATCACCGGCGAGGTCCGCGTACGGCCCGCCGGCAACGAGAACCCCGAGCTTCCGACCGGCGAGGTCGAGGTCGTCGCGTCCGACATCGACGTCCTGAGCGAGTCGGCGCCGCTGCCGTTCCCGATCGAGACGGACGTCAACGTCAACGAGGAGGTGCGGCTGAAGCACCGCTACCTCGACATCCGCCGCGACACGCTCGCCCGGGCACTGCGCGTTCGGTCCCAGGGCTCCTTCATCGTCCACGACGTCCTGCGCGCGCACGGGTTCGTCAACGTCGAGACGCCGACCTTCACCAGCTCCACCCCGGAGGGCGCGCGCGACTTCCTCGTCCCCGTACGGCTCAAGCCGGGTCACTGGTACGCCCTTCCCCAGTCGCCGCAGCTGTACAAGCAGCTGCTCATGGTGGCCGGCATGGAGCGCTACTACCAGCTCGCCCGCTGCTACCGCGACGAGGACTTCCGCGCCGACCGGCAGCCGGAGTTCACCCAGATCGACATTGAGATGTCCTTCGTCGAGCAGGAGGACGTCCTGAAGGTCGCCGAGGACCTCGTGGCGCGGCTCTGGAGCGAGATCGTCGGCTACGAGATCCCCCGGCCGATCCCGCGCATCACCTACGCCGACGCGATGAGCCGCTACGGCTCGGACAAGCCGGACCTGCGGTTCGGCAACGAGCTGGTCGACATGACGGCCTACTTCAAGGACACGCCGTTCCGGGTCTTCCAGGCCCCGTACGTCGGCGCGGTCGTCATGCCGGGCGGCGCGTCCCAGACCCGCAAGGAGCTGGACGGCTGGCAGGACTGGGCCAAGGCACGCGGCGCGAAGGGCCTGGCGTACGTCCTCGTCCAGGAGGACGGCACGCTCGGCGGCCCGGTCGCCAAGAACCTCTCCGAGACCGAGCGCGAGGGCCTGGTGGCCGAGGTCGGCGCGTCACCCGGCGACGCGGTGTTCTTCGGCGCCGGCAGGCAGCACGCCACGCAGGAGCTCCTCGGCGCCGCCCGCCTGGAGGTCGGCCGCCGCTGCGAGCTGATCGACGAGTCCGCGTGGGCGTTCACCTGGGTCGTCGACGCGCCCATGTTCGAGGAGACCGCCGAGGGCGGCTGGACGGCCGTGCACCACCCCTTCACCTCGCCCAAACCCGAGTGGGCCGACTCGTTCCACGACAAGCCGGGCGAGGCGCTCGCGAGCGCGTACGACATCGTCTGCAACGGCAACGAGATCGGCGGCGGCTCGATCCGTATCCACCGCGCCGAGATGCAGCAGCGGGTCTTCGAGACCCTCGGCCTGGACCGCGAAGAGGCCGAGACGAAGTTCGGCTACCTGCTGGAGGCGTTCAAGTACGGCCCGCCGCCGCACGGCGGAATCGCCTTCGGCTGGGACCGCGTCGTCATGCTGCTCGCGGGCCGAGACACGATCCGCGACGTGATCGCCTTCCCGAAGGCGGCCTCGGGCTATGACCCGCTGACCGGCGCCCCGACCCCGATCACACCGGAACAGCGCAAGGAGGCGGGCGTGGACGCCCGCCCGGAGGGCCCGGCGAACCCACCGAACGAGCCCGGCCACATCGTCCGCCCTTCCGAGGAGCGCTACTGAGAGACCACCGGGAAACCTTTGCCCTGTGAGGAACGAGGATCCCCGGACGACCTCTGACCGGCCACCCGGGACCCTCGCCACGGGCCGGGGTCCCGGTCCTGTCCGCGCGTCCCCGCGAGTCCCATGGGGTGGGGGGTGCCGGGCTTGCTCGTGGGGTTCGGGCCGCGTCCCCGCGGGACCCACGAGGTGGCGGTCTCGGGCTTGTTCGTGAGGGTCTCCGCGAGTCCTACGGGGCGGGCCCTGGGTTCGTCCGTGGGGTTCGGGGCGCGTCCCTGCAAGCCGCGCAGGGTGGGGGTCTCGGGCTCGCTAGTGAGGTTCGGGGCGCGTCCCCGCCAGCCCCACAGGGCGGTGGTCCCGAGCTTGTTCGTGAGGGTCCCCGCGAGTCCTACGGGGCGGGGCCCTGGGCTCGTCCGTGAGGTTCAGGACGCGTCCCTGCGAGCCGCACGGGGTAAGGGCCCCGGGCCCGATCTGTGAGGTTCGGGGCGCGTCCCCGCGAGCTCGACCTCCGATCCGGGCGTTTCACAAGTCCGGTCATACCCACCATCCCGTCACGAGTCCGGCTATATCCACCACCCTGCGGACGGCTGTTTCGGTCGTGCCCGGCGCCGGGCCGCCGAGCGGGCCCGGGCCGACGCCCACCTCGACCAGCTCTTCCACGACGTCGCGGAGGAGGCCGTGGCGAACGCCCTGTCGGCGACCGAGACGATGACCGGCCACGAAGGCGTCACGACGCACGCCCTGGACCGGACCGCCTGAGCCGGGGCCGGGCACCTCGACCGAACGGGGTCGCCGAGACGAGGCCGCCGAGCCTGACCATCCACGACAGCGTCGCGCCCTCCGGTGGCACCGTCGTGGCGACCGAGGACGGACGTCGGGGCCTCCGCGAACGCGCACCGTACGCCGGTCGGGCGTGCGACGGACGCCGGGACGGCGCTGTGGCGGAGCGTGGACCGAGCCGGTTGCCGGAGCTCGTCGGCGTCCGCCGGACCGACGCGTACGGCGTTCCCCAGAGATGCGATGCCCGACTGCCCGGACGCGAAGGTGCTGAGCACGTTCTACGACGGTGGCGGGCTGGGCGCAGCCGGCGGGCGGCCACGGTGACGCCGCGCCGGAACGGTGGGCTGCGACCGGAGGCTTCCAGATCCTGCGGACCGTCGGCCACTACGGCTTCGGCTCCCTCGCCACCGGAGGAGGGAAAGCGCACACAGAGCTGCGGGACGCGCCTTGTAACGGAGGCGGCGGCAGCGGACGCGCTATCAGGGGATCGCTGGCGGAGCTCCTTACCCTGTGTAGGGCGAGGATTCCTGGGCGGTCTCTGCCGCAGGACGGGTTCTGGGTCCGTTGGCGAAGTGCAGGGCGCGTGAGACCGGTCTTCGGGCCGGCGACGCACGCCCTGGACTGACCGCCGGGGCCGGGCACCTCGACCGAACGGGGTCGCCGAGCCCGACCATCCACCGAGGACGGACCCCGGTGGCTTCCACGAGCCCGCACCGTGTGCCAGGCGGGCCCGCACCGTGCGTCGAGAGGGCAGGCGGTCTCTTCATGCTCGGCACCTCGTCCGTTCCTCCGGGGGCCGATACTGAGCGATCGTCGGGAACTCCCTGCCCGGTGCGGAGCGAGGGTCTCTGGCCGACAGCCGGGGACATCCGTCGCGCGGCGGAGGCTCCGGAGGCGTCCGTGAGGTGCAGGGCGCGCCAGGCCGGTCTTCGAGGCCGGGTGGGCTCAGTCCGAGCGCTTCATGAGTCCGGTGGTCAGGGCCCGGTTCACGGTGAAACCCAGGCGGTCATACATTCGCAGGCCGACCGTGTTGTCGGCGTACACGCCGAGTGTCACCACGTCGCATCCGCGGGCGAACATCCGGCGCATCGCCCAGGCCGTGATCGACGGGCCCAATCCGCAGCCGCGCGCGTCGGTGTGGACCGCGATCGCCGAGACGTGGCCGACGCCGTCGACCGAGCTGGTGTCGGCCAGGCATGCCAGCAGCCGCCCGTCCTGCCGGATGCCGGCCCAGCGGCGTACCTTCGGGTCGCCCGGCCAGGCCGACGTGCCGGGGCTGACCAGCGTCAGCAGGTCTGTGACGGCGTCCTCGTCGTCGCACCAGGCGACCCCCGCCTCGGCCGGCTGCGGCGGCGGAGCGCCGAACGCGGCGCGGAAGTTCCAGTCGCTCGGCTGGGTCAGCGCGAGCGGCGTGCCGCGCGGCACGATCACCCGGATGCCCTCGGGCATCTCGCCGTACACCGCGGCGACCAGCTCCACCGTCTCTTCCGGCGGGCCCAGCGCGACCAGAGCGCGGACACGGCCATCCGCGTCGTATCCGGTGAAGGCGACGGCGCGGCCGTCGGCGCTGCGCCAGCCGGGCCCGCGGCTCGCGCCACGCGTGCCGCGTATGAGGGGATCGTCGTCGGTGAGCTCGAGGATCTCTGGCATCGAGCAGGAGGACCAGGAGGGCATGCCCCTCAGCGTAAGGAGTGTCGCGGCCTTACGCTCCGGCGGTCCGGGCCCGCGCCAGGCCGTCCGGCGCGTGCCCGCGATGTCCCCGCGGGCGGATAGTGTCGGCACCGTGGCGCCCAGGGACGATGAGCAGGCCGACAGCCTCTTCGACACACCGACGGAGGAGGCCGAGCAGGCCAACGCGCCGCTGGCGGTCCGGATGCGGCCACGCGGCCTCGACGAGGTGGTCGGTCAGGGGCACCTGCTCGGGCCGGGCACGCCGTTGCGCCAGCTGGTCGAGCGCGACGTCGCCATGTCGCTGGTCCTGTGGGGGCCGCCGGGCACCGGCAAGACGACACTGGCCTACGTCGTCAGCCAGGCCACCGAGCGGCGCTTCGTGGAGATCTCCGCGGTCTCCGACGGCGTCAAGCAGGTCCGGGCCGCCATCGACCAGGCCAAGCGCGACCTGGGCATGCGAGGACGGCAGACCGTGCTGTTCGTCGACGAGGTCCACCGGTTCAACAAGGCCCAGCAGGACGCCCTGCTTCCCGCCGTGGAGAACCGCTGGGTCTCCTTCATCGGCGCCACCACCGAAAACCCCTTCTTCTCGGTGATCAGCCCGTTGCTGTCGCGCTCGCTGCTGCTGACGCTGGAGCCGCTGGGCGACGACCAGCTCCGCGAGGTGATCCGCCGCGCCCTGACCGACGAGCGCGGCCTCGCCGGCGCCACGAGCCTCACCGAGCCCGCCGAAGACCATCTCGTACGCCTGGCGGGCGGCGACGCGCGCCGGGCGCTGACCTACCTCGAAGCCGCCTCGTACGTCGCCGGGCGCGAGCCGATCGACGTCGACGTGCTGGAGAAGGCCGTCGACCGGGCCGCGGTCCGCTACGACCGCGAGGGCGACCAGCACTACGACGTCATCAGCGCGTTCATCAAGAGCATCCGCGGGTCCGACGTCGACGCCGCCCTGCACTACCTGGCCCGCATGATCGAGGCGGGGGAGGACCCGCGGTTCCTCGCGCGGCGCCTCATCGTGCACGCGAGCGAGGACGTCGGCATGGCCGACCCGAGCGCGCTGCAGACCGCGATCGCCGCCGCGCACGCGGTGGAGCTCGTCGGCCTGCCCGAGGCCCGCATCAACCTCGCCCAGGCCGTCATCCATCTGTCCCTGGCGCCCAAGTCCAACGCCGTCATACGCGCCATCGACGAGGCGAGCGCGGACGTCCGGCGCGGCCTGGTCGGGCCGGTCCCCGCCCACCTTCGCGACGCGCACTACAAGGGCGCGAGCAAGCTCGATCACGGCAAGGGCTACAAGTACGCCCACGACTTCCCCGGCGGCGTGGTCGAGCAGCGCTACGCCCCGGACGCCGTCGCGGGCCGTGACTACTACCACCCGACCAAGCACGGCATGGAGTCCCGCTTCTCGGAGGTGGCCGAACGCCTCCGCGCCGTCCTGCGCGGCGGACGCCGGGGCTGATCCCACCGACCGCCCGCGACGGCGGCTCGCCGTGTGTCACCCTGACGCCCATGCCCGACCACCTTCGCCGCTGGACGGTGGCGGGCTGCTGGTGCCTGGGGCTGTTCACGTCCGACGGCCGGTACGACGAACTCGACGCCTGCACGCTCCTGCCCCTGCCGGACACGCTGGCGCCGCTGGTACGGCACGGCGTGAGGGAGCCGGGAAGCTCACGGCCGAGGCCGCTGCTGGCGGGGCGGCGACGTGCAGGTGGAGCAGTGTTCCCCAGGCCCGGGACCAGCCGTTCCGTACGGCGCGCATCCACGCCGAGACGACGGTCCGCGACGCCCGTACTCCCGCCAAGACACGGGCGAAGCGGGCACTGGCCGGCCGACGCCGAAAGAACCACGCGGCGCCGGCCGAACCGGTCCACGCCGGACCTGGGGCGTGTTTCGAAGTCCCGCCGACCAGGACACACTCCCCGCCCTCCCAGGGGGCGCCGACCCCACTTCCATTGTCAAGCCACCCCACACGCCAAAGGAAGACAGCGCGCACGGCTGTGGAAAACCCACGACCCGACCACTTCGAGACAGGACCTGGTGCTTCCCGTACCGGACGCCGCGACCGGCAGACCCACCGGCGGCACCCGCCCGGCGGCCGATCGCCGGGATGTGCGCCGAGGTCGTGGTGATCCAGGGGACGCCGCGGTGGCTCCGTCTCACCGGCCGCCGTCGAACGGTTCCCCGTCACCGGCGAACCCGGCGCTCCGGCCTGACAGACCATCCGGGCGCCCACGCCCGCCTAAGGCGGCGACCCGCCCTGACCTCGGCTCAGGCATGATCGGAGCGCGACGCGCCGCGCCGGGCGCGGGCCGGTGAGAGGTCGTGGCTCCGCCGCCGGAACGGCGCTTCCGGGCGCCATGCGGGCGGACACGTCGGTTCGCGTGACCTCCGCCGAGGTGAGGGGGACGGTATGGTCTGTCCGACCAGGTTCTCCGACGGCAGAAGGAGAGGGAGCCGATGCTGAGTGGCGGACAGGTGGCCGGCCTGATCGTGGCCGTTTTCTGGGCGATTCTCGTTGCCTTCCTCGCCTTCGTGCTGCTGAGGCTGGCCAGGCTGCTGAAGGAGGCGACCAAGATGGTCGCCGACCTCGGCGAGCAGGCCGCGCCGTTGCTGGACGACATGACCAGCACGGTCACGCGGGCAGGCGAGCAGCTGGACCGGGTCGACCTGATAACCAAGAGCGTCGGCAGCGTCACGCAGAACGCCGCGGCGGTCACGACCACGGTCACCTCGGTGGTCGGCGGTCCGCTCGTGAAAGCGGCCGCCTTCTCCTATGGTGTTCGTAAGGCCATCGGTGCGCGCAACCAGGACGGCAAGCGGTGATCCGCCGGCTGTTCTGGCTCGTCCTGGGGGGCACTCTGGGCGCCTGGGCCGCATTCCGGCTCAAGCGCCTCATGCGTGCTCTGGCCCCCCAGGCCCTCGTTCACCAGGCCTCCGGAGTCGGGCAGACCGTACGCGACTTCACCGACGACGTTCGCACCGCCATGCACGCACGCGAGGACGAGTTGCGTGACGCGCTCGGACTCGACGCGCCAACCGAGACAGACAAGGACCACCACTGAGATGGAGTCGGCAGAGATCGCCCGCCGTTTCCTCCGCTTCTTCGAAGAGCGCGGGCACGAAGTGGTGCCCTCGGCCAGCCTGATCGCCGAGGACCCCACACTGCTGCTGGTCAACGCGGGCATGGTGCCCTTCAAGCCCTACTTCCTGGGGCAGCGTAAACCGGCCCACCCGCGGGCCACGAGCGTGCAGAAGTGCATCCGCACGCCCGACATCGACGAGGTCGGCAAGACGACCCGGCACGGCACGTTCTTCCAGATGCTGGGCAACTTCTCCTTCGGCGACTACTTCAAGGAGCAGGCGATTCCGTTCGCCTGGGAGCTGCTCACCCGCTCCGAGGCCGAGGGCGGATTCGGTTTCCCCGAAGACCGGCTCTGGGCCACCGTCTACCACGACGACGACGAGGCCTTCCGCATCTGGCGCGACAAGGTCGGCCTGCCCGAGGAGCGCATCCAGCGCCGTGGCATGGCCGACAACTTCTGGTCGATGGGCGTGCCGGGCCCGTGCGGCCCCTGCTCGGAGATCTACTACGACCGGGGCCCGGAGTACGGCCGCGAGGGCGGCCCGATCGCCGACGAGGACCGCTACCTCGAGGTCTGGAACCTCGTCTTCATGCAGTTCGAGCGCGGCCCCGGTTCGGGCAAAGAGGACTTCCCGATCCTCGGTGAGCTGCCCGCCAAGAACATCGACACCGGCATGGGCCTGGAGCGGATGGCCTCGATCCTCCAGGGCGTCGACAACATCTACGAGATCGACACCATGTGGCGGGTCCTCGACCGGGCCGCCGACCTGACCAAGACCAAGTACGGGCGCGACGCGCGTAACGACGTGTCGCTGCGGGTCGTCGCCGACCACGTGCGCAGCGGCACGATGATGGTCGGCGACGGCGTCGTGCCCTCCAACGAGGGCCGCGGCTACGTCCTGCGCCGCATCCTGCGCCGTAGCATCCGCAACCTCCGGCTCCTCGGCGCCGGCGACGAGCGCTACCTCCACGAGCTCACCGACGCGGTGATCGAGGGGATGGGCGAGACCTACCCGAGCCTGCGGGCCGACGCGGCGCACATCCACACCGTCATCGACGCGGAGGAGCAGTCCTTCCTCGCCACCCTCCGCACCGGCACGGCGATCTTCGATGCCTCGGTCGAGGAGGCCAAGCGCCGCAAGGACACGGTCGTGTCCGGGGCTCAGGCGTTCACGCTGCACGACACCTACGGCTTCCCCATCGACCTGACCCTGGAGATGGCGAACGAGCAGGGCCTCTCCGTCGACGAGGCGGAGTTCCGCCGGCTGATGGACGAGCAGCGGCAGCGCGCCAAGGCCGACGCCGCGGCCAAGAAGACCGGCAACCTCGACGTGTCGGTCCTCGGCGAGATGCTCGAACGCACCGGCACGGTCGCCTTCACCGGCTACGACGCGGTCGAGGCGGAGGCCCGCGTCGTCGGCCTGCTCGTGGGCGGCGCGAACGTCCCGTCGGCGGGGGAGGGCACCGAGGTCGAGGTCGTGCTCGACCGCACCCCGTTCTACGCCGAGGGCGGCGGCCAGCTCGCCGACCAGGGCACCATCAAGCTCTCCGGCGGCGCCGAGATCGAGGTGCTCGACGTCCAGACGCCGCTGCCCGGCCTCGTCGTCCACCGCGGCCGGGTGCGCTGCGGCGAGGCCCAGGCCGGTGACGCCGCGTTCGCCCAGATCGACGTGGAGCGCCGCCGGGCCATCTCCCGCTCGCACACCGCGACCCACATGGTCCACCGCGGCTTCCGCAACGCCCTCGGCGAGTCGGCCGCCCAGGCCGGTTCGGAGAACGCCCCGGGCCGGTTCCGGTTCGACTTCACCGCCGCCGGGGCCGTTCCGCCGAGCGTCCTGCGCGACGTCGAGGCCGAGGTCAACGCCACCCTCATCGACGACCTGGGCGTGCACGCCTCGGTGCACTCCATCGACGAGGCCCGCAAGATGGGCGCGCTGGCCCTGTTCGGGGAGAAGTACGGCTCCGAGGTCCGCGTCGTGGAGATCGGCGACTACTCCCGCGAGCTGTGCGGCGGCACCCACGTCGCCCGCTCGGGCCAGCTCGGGCTGATCAAGGTCCTGGGCGAGCAGTCGATCGGCGCCGGCGTGCGCCGCGTCGAGGCGCTCGTCGGCATCGACGCGTTCAAGTTCCTGGCGCGCGAGAACGTCCTGGTCGCCCAGCTCGCCGAGCAGCTCAAGACCCGCCGCGAGGACCTGCCGGAGCGCGTCTCCGGGCTCGTCACGCGGCTCCGCGAGGCGGAGAAGGAACTCGAGCGGATCCGCTCACGCCAGGTCCTGGAGATCGCCGGTGAGCTCGCCGGGGGCGCGCAGGACGTCGGCGGCGTCGCCTTCGTCTCCCACGCCGTGCCCGGCGGCGTCGGCGCTGACGATCTCCGGCGGCTCGCCGTGGACGTGCGCGGCCGTCTCACCGGCCGGCCGAGCGTCGTGGTCGTGGCCGGTGTGCCCAAGGACCGCCCGGTCGTGGTCGTGGCGGTCAGCGATGAGGCCCGCGCCCGCGGCCTGCGCGCCGGAGCCCTGGTCGGCGTCGCCGCCAAGGCCCTCGGCGGCGGAGGCGGCGGCAAGGACGACCTCGCTCAGGGCGGAGGAGTCAACCCCGAGGCGATCGGGGAGGCCCTGGCCGCCGTCCGCCGAGCGGTGGGGAGCCAGTGAGCGAGCGGAGCGGGCGAACCAGTGAGTACGCACGCCTGGTCCTTCTCTCCGGCGAAGGAGGGCTCGTGAGCGAAGGGAACGGCGGGCACGCGCTCCCGGTCCCTCCTCCGGCGAAGGAGGCCTCATGAGCAGGCGGAGCGGCCGGCACCGGGGCCGGTTCGCGGGGCCGACGGAGGAGACTCCGTGAACGACCCGGGGCAGGAGCAGCGCGTGCGACGCGGTGTCCGCCTCGGAGTCGACGCGGGAAGCGTCCGCATCGGCGTCGCCCGGAGCGATCCGGGCGGCATCCTCGCCTCCCCCCTGGAGACCGTACGGAACGGTAAGGGCGACATCGACCGCATCGTCGCCCTGGCCGCCGAGAACGAGGCCGTCGAGGTGATCGTCGGCCTGCCCACCTCGCTGTCGGGGCGCGAGGGCCCGGCCGCGGGGGAGGCACGGCGGTTCGCCGCCCGCATCGCCCGGCGCCTGCCCCCCGGGTTCGTACGCCTGTTCGACGAGCGGCTCACGACGGTCACCGCCGAGAGCGGCCTGCGCGAGCGCGGCGTGCACGGGCAGGCGCGCCGCAAGGTCGTCGATCAGGCCGCCGCGGCCGTGCTCTTGCAGGCCGCACTTGACGCCGAACGCTTGACCGGCCGTCCACCTGGGGAGATTGTCCGGGGGGACACATGAGCGACGCTGACCTTGATTTTCTCCGGCAACTCGCCGAGCGCCAGCGTTCGGCCCGTACCGAACCGGCCGGCCGCAGGGGCGGTCGTGGCGGCCATCGCGGCCGTCGCCGCAAGAAGAGCCGTAAGGGCCGCCGGCTCGCGCCCATCGTGGCGATCCTCTTCCTCGTCGCGGTGGTGGGCGGCGGCGGATACGTCGGTTTCACGGCGCTGAGCGGCTTCCTCAACCCGCCGGACTACAAGGGCGGGGGCACCGGCGCGGTCACCGTTCAGATCCAGGACGGCGACTCCGTGCGGCAGATGGGCGACCGCCTGGAGCACGCCCAGGTCGTCAAGTCCAGCAGTGCCTTCTACAAGGTCGCCAAGGACGACCCCAAGGCCACCAGCATCCAGCCGGGCTACTACCGGCTGAAGCTCCACATGTCCGCCCAAGCGGCCTTGGCGCTGTTGCTCAGCCCCGCGTCGCGGACCGGACGGGTCACCTTCCCCGAGGGCAAGCGCGCCGCCGAGGTGCTGGCCACCCTGTCCAAGCGCACCAACATCCCGCTCAAGAACTTCCAGCGCGCCGCCCAGAACACCAAGGCGCTCGGCCTCCCCTCGTACGCCCACGGGCAGCTCGAGGGATATCTCTACCCCTTCACGTACGACCCGCCGCCGCATGCCACCGCGACCCAGGTGCTGCGCGCGATGGTGGAGCAGTTCAAGAAGGCCGCCGACGACCTCGACCTGGAGAGCGAGGCCAAGCGGGCCCACATGTCGCCGCACGACGTCGTGGTGGCCGCGAGCATGGTGCAGGCCGAGAGCGGCACGACCGAGGACATGCCGAAGGTCGCCCGCGTGATCGAGAACCGCCTCCACAGCCCGCAGCCGTGGATGCACAAGCTCCAGCTCGACAGCACGGTCATGTACGGCCTGGGCAAGTACGGCATCGTCGCCAGCGGCAACGACCTGAAGTCGACCAGCCCGTACAACACCTACACCCACTCCGGCCTGCCGCCCGGCGCGATCTGCAACCCCGGCGAGGAGGCCATCCGGGCCGTGCTCAAACCCGCGAAGGGCCCGTGGATGTACTTCGTGACGACCGACCCGGCACATCACATCACCAAGTTCACCGACAACTACTCCGAGTTCACCCGGTTCCGCCAGGAACTCCAGCAGAATCTGAGTCACGGATGACCCGCGCCGCCGTCCTCGGCGCGCCGATTGCGCATTCACTGTCACCGGTGCTCCACCGCGCCGCGTACGCCGCGCTCGGCCTCGGCTGGACCTACGAGGCGATCGAGTGCCGCGAGGACGACCTGCCCGCGGTGCTCGACCGGCCGTGGGCCGGCCTGTCGCTGACCATGCCGCTGAAACGCGCCGTCCTGCCGCTCCTGGACGAGGTGTCCGACCTCGCCCGCGCGGTCGGCGGCGCGAACACCGTCGTGTTCGAGGCGGGCCGGCGGCGGGGGTTCAACACCGACGTGTACGGCATCGTGACCGCGCTGGCCGAGGCCGGGGTGGCCGCGCCGGGCACGGCGGGGGTTCAACACCGACGTGTACGGCATCGTGACCGCGCTGGCCGAGGCCGGGGTGGCCGCGCCGGGCAC
>NZ_JBHLZP010000059.1:0-25589 GCF_042429965.1 Actinoallomurus acaciae | reverse complement strand
TGCAGACCAGGCCGCCGGCGGCGACCAGGCGCAGCGGACGCCGGCGGGTGCCGCGCGCGGCGGGTGCGGATCGTGGAGTCACGACGATGGCGGCGATCGCCGCGTCCACGCCGGCCTCGGGCCGGTCCGGATCCTCCAGCGCCGCGGGCTTCAGCGCGGCGACGACGCGGTCAGGGGTCATGAGCGGTTTCCTTCCACGAGGTCCAGCCGGACCGCCGGCGGGGACGTACGTTCCTGCAGCGCTCGCGTGAGCCGTCGGCGGGCACGGTGCAGGCGGACGTAGTAGAGGGCCTTGGTGCACCGGAGGACGGTCGCGGCACGCGCCGCGCTCAGCCCGTACCAGGCGCTCAGGATCAGGACCTCGGCGTCGGTCTCGGGCAGGGAGGCGAACGCGGCCAGCCCGGCCTGACGCTCGACCACGAGATCGCCGGTGTCCCAGGCCGCCGTGTCGCGTTCGTCGCTCAGCCGCTCGATGCGATCGGCGATCGCATCGCGCCGGTGGCCGGCGACGAGCTGTTTGAGCCGATGGTTGCGCGCGACTCCCAGCAGCCACGGCAGCGGGTCGTCCGGGGGAATCTCCTCCAGCTTGCGCCATGCCGTGAGGAACGTCTCGTTCGCGATGTCCTCGGCGATGTCGCGTCGGCTGTGGACCAGCGCGTAGCCCAGAACCTTCGTGTGATAGCGCCGGTAGATGGTCGTGAAGACCTCGGCATCATCGCCGGGATCCTCATCACGGGCAACGCTCACGCCATCGCCCCTTTCCGCGTGTGCTTCGTCGGACTGACACCGGGTAACCCCTTCCGGTGTCGCCTTTCTTGCACGGCGGTGCGGAGTTTCCTGCGTTCCTTACGCCACCCGTCAGGAGAACAGGTCGGGCAGCTCCTGGGTGGCGTACCACAGCAGCTCGTGACCGGCCGCCCCGTCGACGGTGAACCGGGCGTCGTCGTCACCGGCGTCGGCGGCGTCGCTCGCGGCGCGGGCCGCGCGTACGTCGGACTCGGCCTCGGCGTCGTCCACGTGGCCGGAGACGATCCGCTCGAACGGGACCGGCTGGGTCACGCGCACCCGGGCGCGCTCCCCGGGGGCGCCGAGGTCGCCGGCGGCGTGGACGACCGCCTCGTCGGGAACCTCGGCGGCGATCACGACGCGGCGGGACGGCGCCTCGGGGTCGGCGGCGAGCAGCCGCAGCGACTCACGCGCGGCGTCCGACATCGCGGCGTACTCCAGCTCCTCCAGGTCGGCCGAGGCGTACCACTCGCGCAGCGCGGGTGTCACGGCATAGCCGGTCAGCGGCGCCGGCTCGAACTTGCGATCCCGGAGGATCCCGGCGAGTCCGCTGAGCGTGGACGGAAGGTAGACGCGCATGTCCCTGAAGAGTGTGCCAGTAGCGGATGCGGACTACCCGAGCGACACCCCGAAGAGCGCCTCCAGGCGCGCGACGGTGGTCGCGGCGTCGGCATGGTGGACGCCCACGATACCGAGGCGTTCGGCGGCCTGGATGTTCTGCTCGATGTCGTCGATGAACGCGCACTCCGGCGCCGGCAGCCCGAGCAGGTCGAGCGCGTGATGGAAGATCTGCGGGTCGGGCTTGCGCAGCCCCACCTCACCGGAGATCACCACCTGGTCGAACAGCTCGCCGAACGACTCGCGCGGGTAGGTGTTGCCCCAGGAGTTGGACAGCAGGCAGGTGCGCACGCCAATGGCCCGCGCCCGGCGCAGCGCCTCGTACATCTCCTCGACGGGCTCGAACGCGGCGAACATCCGCAGCAGCAGCCCCTCGGCCGCGACCGCCATACCACCGCGCGTACGCAGCCGCTGGGCGAGCATGCGCTCGAACTCGGCCGGCGGCAGCGACCCGTCCTCCAGCCCGTGGACCGGATTGACCACACCGTCCCCGGCGTACGCCTGCGCGAACCACTCCCGCATCACCAGCCGGTAGGCACCGTCGTCGATGTCATCGGCCTCGATCCACGCCGCGATCGCGTCACGCAGCGGCGTGGTCAGCACGCCACCCCAGTCGATGATCAGCCCACGTACGGTCACGGGCTCGATCGTAGGCCTTCGTCCGGGACGGTCTCGATGCGCACGGCGTCGGTCACCGGAGGCGTTGTCAGTGCCGCCCATCCGGCGTATGCCTGGGAACAGGACCATGCGCCGCGGAGGCATGCCTTGCCACAGGGAAACTGGCCGAAAGACACCTTCCTCCACCGTCTTCGCGAGCCTCTGCGAACGAAGATCCTGCAACTGGGCGTCCGGCGAACGTATCCGCCCGGTCATGTGCTGTTGCGGCAGGGCACGCCCGGTGAGTCCGTCTGGGTGCTCGTGGACGCGCTGGTCAAGGTGAGCGCCCAGACCCAGAACGGCAGAGAGGCGCTCTTGGCGATCAGGGTGAGCGGCGATGTGGTCGGCGAGATGGGCGCCCTCGACGGATCGCCTCGATCCGCGACCGTGACGACCTGCGGCAGAGCGGTGGTCTTCCAGGTCAGAGGGGCGGTCTTCATCGACTTCATCCGCCGGCACCCCGAGGCGGCGCTGACGCTCAGCCAGATGGCCGTCGAACGACTGCGCTGGGCCAATCAGCGGCGACTCGACTTCACCGGGTACGGAACGGACGTCTGCCTGGCACGTGTGCTGATCGACCTGGCCGGACGACACGGGACACGGAAGGACGACGGCCTCGACATCGGCGTGTCGCTCACTCAGACGGAGCTCGGCGGCATGGTCGGCGCCAAAGAGGTCACCGTGCAGAAGGCGCTCCGCGGCCTCTCTGGGCTGGGACTGGTCCAGCCGGGCCACCGCCATGTCCTGATCACGGATATGCGCGGGCTGGTGAGGTTCGCGGATCTGGATCCGAGGGACGTTCCTCCAAAGCCGTACTAATACGGCATCCGTCCGGAATCGGGATCGGATCATGAGGCCGACCCCGAGAGCTGGAGGGACGATGAGCGACCACCCGATGCCGGAGTACCGCGCCCTGATGACCGTCGACATCGAGGACTACGGCAGCCGGAGCGATGCCGAGCAGCGTGTTCTGCAGAGCGCCATGATGACGAGTCTCGACCGCGCCGCCGACGCGGCGAAGCTGCACCGCGAGCGTTGGGAACGGCAGCTCGGCGGCGACGGCCTGATGGCGATGCTGCCTCCCGGCTCCGACGTCCCTCGCCTCCTCGACGTCCTCGTACGCCGGCTCGACGCCGAACTCGGCTCCTACAACAGGTTGCGGGAGGAGTCCGCGTGGACCCGGATCAGGCTGCGGCTCGCGGTGCACGCCGGGCCGGTCCACCGGGACGGGGAGTCCGGCTGGCCGGGGCAGCACGTCGTCATCCCCGCCCGCCTGCGCGACTCCAAGCCGGTACGCGCCGCCCTCGGCGCGCGTCCCGAAGCGGACCTGGCGGTCGTGGTCTCTGAGGACGTCTACCGGGACTACGTGACACAGGGGCCCGGTGATCCCCGCCCGACGGAGTTCCGCCACATACGCGTCCAGGAGAAGAAGCAGTCCTACACCGCCCACCTCTACCTGCCCGGCTACGACATCCACCAGATCACCGAACTGGCTCCCTATGACGTGGACGAGCAGCCCCCGCCCGCCACGCTGGTGACACCGGCGCCGCCCACGCCCACCGGAGGCACCACCGCCGGGCGCGACATCTTCGGCACCGTGAGCAACAACGCGAGCGGAGGAGGAAGCATCACCATCGGCGGCGGGCCGGACCGGTGAGCGACGATCGAGGAAACCCTGCGCAGGACACCGGTTCCGGGGCGGGGACGAACGAGGGCGCCGGAGCGCAGCGGCCCGACGGTCCGGACTCGCGCCCGCCCGGCCGGGAACTCGCAGTGCGGGTCGAGCGCCCGGACGGCACGGCCGATCCCGGCGACGGCGGGCAGGACGCCGATCCCGGCGAACGGCGGCTCCACGAGAGCATCGCCGACGAGGCGCGGGACCGGCGGGAACGCGACGACAGCCTGCGCGACCTGTTCGGCAACGCCTCGGTGGACGCGGGCCGTGACGTCTACGGCAATGTCAGGAACACCGCGTCCGATGGCGGCACCATCTTCCAGGGCAGCACCGTCTTTCAGAACGGCACTTCCTTTCACGACAGCACTTTCAACTTCACCGAGTCCGGTGACGGCCGCTGCGTCATCACTCATCTACGGATCCAGGACGCCGACGAACTCCTGGAATGGTTCGTGCCGCCGGTCAGCCAGGAAAGCCTGGAGATGCGCGTCGAGACCGAAACCCTGGTCTTCCTTCGCGGTGCGGAGGGCACCGGCCGCAGGTCCGCCGCGCGAGCCGCACTGCTCAACTGGGTGCGCAAGCGAGGAAGCGCGGCGTCTTCCGATGAGACCGAGGAACATGTCGGGGAGATCCGGCTGCCGCGCGGCAAAGTGGACGTGCCAGAACTACGACGCGGCCACGGCTACCTTCTCGAGCTCACGTCGGGCGACGGCCGGGTCCGCGAGATCGATCACCTGTCCGATCTCGCGGTTCGGTACGAGTGCCGGCTGGTGGTCTTGATCCCGCTGAAGCCGGCCGTCCGCCCTGCGATCGACCACGTCCCGGCATCGGACCAGGCCGTCTTCCTCCGCTGGCTTCACCATGCGGCGCGCACCGACGTCGATCCGCGGCAACTCGCCGAGATCGAGCAGACGATCACCGCTCGTCTCGACGGTGAGCACTCGCCGTCGTTCGTCGCTACCCAGGCTCGTCAGGCGGTTCACCGGCTGCGGAAGGGGCACTCGCTCGCCGCGGTCGTCGAGGACCTTCTCGACGAGCTGACGGGACGCCTCCGAGAGGACATCCGCCGGCGAATCGATACCCGGGATCCGGTTCTCGGCGGATGTTTCATGGCCGCGGTGGCGGCCCTGCACGGCTGTCCCGAAATGGTCATCTCGCGGGCCGCCATGGATCTTGCCGAGCGCATCGACGAGGACTGGAAAGTCCACGACAAAAGGCGTACGCGACCTATATGGGAGGAGCTGCAGAGCTGGTTGGACTCCACCAAGTCAAGGACAGGTCCCTCCCCACGCCCGGGCGACGGCCGCACACTCCTTCTCGATCGCCCCAGGGCACCTGGCACAGCACTGCGGGTGCTCTGGGAAGAACATCCGACGATCAGAGAGGCGTTGATCCAATGGCTGCGGCGCCTCACCGAACACCCCGACCCTGGCGTCCAGACGCGGGCCGCACACGCGGTGGGGATGTTCGCGACCTTCGACTTCGACACGATCAACACGCGGTTCCTCGGCGAATGGAGCGCCTCGCGGAGCTCTCACGATCACCGGCGAGCCGCGTTGGTGCTGGAGGCGGCGGCGTGTGACGTACAGCTCAAGGATCGCGTCCACGCGCACCTCCGCGATCTGGCCTCGTCCGTACGTTACGGGCATCGTTCCGTCGCCGTCCGCGCGTACGGATCCAGGATCGGCCTGGAGGCACCGGCGGAGGCACTTCGCGTGCTGCGGTCCGTCTCCGTCCGGCTGAACCTCCGTCTCAACCACGAGATCGCCGTGACCGTCGCGAACCTCTGCCATCCCGGGACGGCGCCGGCGATCGTCGGAGAACTCTCCGCGTGGGTGACCGCGGGGTCGGACGGCGGCCGGTACAGCGCCGCCCTGGCGTTCGGACGTCTCGCCGCGCCGTGGAGCACCGCATCCCTCGGCCCCGTACTCGCCGGGCTCTGCGAGAGCGACCACCTGGTCCGGCTGTGGCAGAACGCCCTGAGGCTACGAATCGCGAGCAAGGGCTCCGACTGGCCACGCTTGGCACTGCCCGACGCCTGGGACGTCTTCTGCGCCTGGGTGCGGCTCCATGACGAACACCACGACACCCGGGTCGTCGTCGACCGCGTGGCCGCCACGGTCGACGCGCGAGAGCTGGAGCTCTATCTGCGTTTCTGGCGCCGGCGACGGCGCATCTCCCAGGAGCTGTACTCCCATCTCATGGGGATGTCGAAGGGAGCCACCCCTTGTTCTTGATCAGCAGGCAGTTCGCCGAGCCGTCTCCCTATTCGGTCGGCGACCGGCCGGAGACCTTCCCGGCCCCCTCCACCGATCCCGCTTACGACTTCACCGTCACCGCCTTCTACCAGAGAACCGTGAAAGGCGGGCGCCGGGCGACCGTGTGGCTGCAACGTGAGGACCTCGCCAGGACCAGCGAGGTCGTCCGGGATATGGCGCGAAGTGTCTCCTCCGAATACTCCATTCTCAAGCCCGTCGAGGCGGAGAAGGCGATCAACGACGTGCTGGTGCGGTCGCTCGCCGGCGAGGGCCGCTCCGCACGATCGATCTGGAGAGCACGAGTCGAGGTGACCCCACCCGACGAGGTGCGTGAGATGTTGCAGGCGACGCTGAAGGAACAGTACGAGATCGAGGCACGTGCTCGCGTGCAGGAACTCCTGGTGGCCACGACGGATCAGTTGCGCGAACTCTGGAGCGGCTTTCTCTCCCGAACGGCGAAGCACTCCTCCGCGCCGCACGCACTCGAACTCGCCCAGGATCCCCAGCACGTCGCGGACGTGCTGAAGAAGATGCTCGACGAGCACCGCGACGATGCCCGTCACCTGCTCGAACTGGTCTCCGGCATCGTTGAGGCACATAGGTCCGCGGGCATCCTGGATCTGGTCGTAGAGACCGACTCCGTGCTGCGCAGGACACTGGCGATGATGGGCATCGAGCTACCCGAGCAGGAGCCCGACCCGTTTGTCGTCACCGAACGCGACGAACCGCCCCGGACCCGCGGCCGGTCCCAGGACGGCTCACGATGACGAGGGAGGAGCCGAGGCCGCCCTCCGCTCGGCCCGTCGCCGGCGCTGCTCGACCGGGTCGGGTACCGGGGCGGACGTCACGAGGCGGCGTGTGTACTCCTCCCGCGAGTCGAACAGGACGTCGTCGCGCGCGCCCACCTCGACGAGTCGGCCCTGGTTCATCACCGCCACCCGGTCCGACACCCGGCCGACGACGGCGAGGTCGTGGGTGATGAACAGGCAGGCGAAGCCGAGGCGTTCCTGTAGCTCCAGGAACACCTCCAGCACGGCGGCCTGGACCGAGACGTCGAGCGCGCTGGTGGGTTCGTCGGCGATGACGAGTCGCGGGTCGAGCGCCAGCGCCCGCGCGATGCCGACCCGCTGCCGCTGCCCGCCGGACAGCTCGTGCGGGTGGCGCAGGCGCAGCGCCGGGTCCAGCTCGACGCTCTTCAGCAGGGCGGCCACGCGTTCGGTGCGGTCGCCGACGCCGTTGATGACGAGCGGTTCGGCCACGCAGTCGCCGACCGTCATCCGCGGGTCCAGCGAGGACGCGGGATCCTGGAAGACGATGCCGCAGTGGCGCCGCAGCCGGCGCAGGTCGCGTCCCCGCGCCTCGCTCAGCGACTCGCCGAGCAGGCGTACGGTGCCGGAGGCGGGCTTGATCAGGCCGATCGCGGCGCGGCCCACGGTGGACTTGCCCGACCCGGACTCCCCGACCAGCCCCAGCACCTCGCCCTCGGCGATGGTGAGTGTGACGTCGTCGACCGCGCGGACCCGGCTGCCGCCCTTTCCCCGGAACTCCACGACGAGGTTCTCCAGGGACAGCGCCGCCGACTCCTCGGCCGGCGCCTCGCGCTCGCGGCGTTCGCCGGGTGCCAGGCGCGGCACGGCGGCCAGCAGGCGCTTGGTGTAGTCGGCCTCCGGCCGGGCGAACAGGTCCTCGACGGGCGCCTGCTCGACCACCTTGCCCTGGTACATGACGACGACCCGGTCGGCGATGTCGGCGACCACGCCCATGTTGTGCGTGATCACGAGCATCGCCATGCCGAACTTCGTCCGCAGGTCGCGCAGCAGGTCGAGGATCTCGGCCTGGACGGTGACGTCGAGCGCGGTGGTGGCCTCGTCGGCGATGAGCACCTTCGGTTCGCAGGCGATCGCCATCGCGATGACGACGCGCTGCCGGAGCCCGCCGGACAGCTCGTGCGGGAACTGCCCGAGCCGGCGGCGCGCGTCCCGGATGCCGACCATCTCCAGCAGTTCGGCCGCCCGGTCGAGGGCCTGCTTGCGGGACAGGTCCGCGATGTGCAGGCGCAGCGCCTCGGCGACCTGCCAGCCGACGGTGAACGCCGGGTTCAGCGCGGTCATCGGCTCCTGGAACACCATGGCGACCTCGGCGCCGCGGATCGCCCGCAGCCGCGGCCCGTCGAGCGTCGTCACGTCCACGCCGCCGACGCGTATCGTCCCGCCCACCCTGGCGGTCGGCGGCAGCAGCCCGAGCGTGGACATGGACGTGACGCTCTTGCCCGAGCCGGACTCGCCGACGACGGCGACGATCTCTCCGGGGGCGACGGTGATGCTGACGCCGTCGACCGCGTGCACGGTCTGGCGTCCGCTGCTGAACGTGACGCTCAGGTCCTCGATCGCGAGGGTGGGTGTCGGGTCGCTCATCGGCCCTCCAGGCGTACCTCGAAGGAGTCGCGCAGGCCGTCGCCGATCGCGTTGAACGCGCACACCACGAGCACGATGGCGACGCCGGCCGGGAAGATCAGCCACCAGTAGCCGTCGTAGGTGTAGGAGATGCCCTTGCTGAGCATCCCGCCCCAGTCGGTCTTGGGCGGCGGCACGCCGAGCCCCAGGAAGCTCACATAGGCGATCAGCAGGATGGCGTCCGCCACCTGGAACGTCGCGTTCACCACCACGGTGCCGATGGCGTTCGGGATGATGTGCCGGAACACCGCGCGGCGGTGGCTGCCGCCCATCGCCTTCATCGCCTGCACGTAGTCGCGGCTGCGCAGCGACAGCGCCTCGGCGCGTACGAGCCGGGCCGGGACGAGCCACGACACGCACCCGATGATGAGGATCTGCACCGTCACCGTCGGCCGCAGGATCGTCGCGGTCACCAGCAGCAGGAACAGCGCCGGGATCGCGATGCCCGCGTCGACGACGCGCATCATCAGCGCGTCCACCCAGCCGCCGGCGTAGCCGGAGATGGCACCCCAGACCGTGCCGATCAGGGTGGCCAGCAGCCCGGCCGCCACCCCGATCTCCAGGGACGTCTGGCCCCCGATCATCAGACGTCCCAGCAGGTCGTGGCCGACGTCGTCGGTGCCCAGCGGGTGTCCCCCGGTGCCGGGCGAGAGGTTGGCGGCGGACAGGTTCGTGTGCGTCTGGTCCGTGTGGTGGATCAGCGGGCCGAGGAAGCAGAACACCAGCAGCGCGGCGAGGATGACCAGCCCGGTGACGGCGAGCCGGTTGGCGAAGAACAGCGACGCCATGCGCCGGTAGGACCCGGCGACCCGTACGGGCGGCGGCTCGGCTGCGACCGGTGCGGACAGACTCATGAATCCTCCTCCGTCGGGGAGGTGGCCTGGGAGGCACCGCTCATTTGATCGTTCCTCTCACCCGCGGGTCGATGAGCGCCTGGACGATGTCGGCGAGCAGCGACCCGATGACGGTGGCCAGTGCGATGACGAGCACCGCGCCGAGCAGGATCGGATAGTCCGAGGTCTGCGCCGCGTTCCAGAACAACAGCCCCATGCCGGGGTAGTTGAACACCGACTCGATCACCAGTGCCCCGGAGAACAGCACCGGCAGGTAGTAGCCGAGCATCGCCACGATCGGCGTCAGCGAGTTGCGCATGATGTGCAGCCACACGACGCGCCGCTCCGAGGCGCCCTTGGCGCGCGCGGTCCGTACGTAGTCCTCGGCGAGGTTGTCCAGCACGGCCGAGCGCATGTACCGGCTGAACGCCGCGATCGTGGCGATCGCCCCGGCGAGCACGGGCAGGATCAGTGCCCGCGAGTCGGCGAACAGGCCGGCGATCGACTGCGTCTGCGGCGCCTGCGGCGGCAGCAGCTGGGTCTTCTGGGTGAAGACGATGACCAGGACCAGCGCGAGGAAGAAGACCGGGGTGGCGTACCCGACGAACACTACGGTGGTGACGGCGTAGTCGGCCAGGCCCTTGCGGCGCCGCGCCTGCCACACGCCCAGCGGGATCGCCACCACGAGCGCGACCAGCGTGGACAGGCCGGTGAGCACGAGCGTCTTGGGGATCCGCTGGCCGATCAGCGAGGCGACGGACTGGTTGAGCGTGTACGACTCGCCCAGGTCGCCGTGGAACAGCTCATTGAGGTAGGCCCAGTACTGCTGGACCAGCGACTTGTCGAAGCCGTGCTCGCGGTTGAACTCCGCGATCGCCTGGGGGCTGGCCTTCGGGCCGAGAATGCCGTGGGCCGGGCCGCCCGGCACCGAGTGCAGCAGCAGGAAGACGATCACGGTCACGAAGAAGATGACCACGACCGCCTGCCCGATCCGCTTGAGCAGGAAGCGCGTCAACGGGATGCCTCCGCCAGGGGGTGGTGAGCCCGGGGCGGCGGTCCTCCGCCGCCCCGGGCTGGTCTCATTTGGCCAGGTACCAGCGCTGTGGCTGCATGAAGACGAGCGGGTCCTGGACCACGCCGCGCAGGTTGTTCCTGATCGCGGACACCTGGTAGGCCGGGTTCGGCATCCAGATGACCGGCAGGCTCTTGGTGACGTACGCGTCGTAGCTCTGCATCGCGGCCGGATCCGACGAGCTGGTCGACTTCTTGATCAGGTCGTCGACCGTCGGGTCCACGTAGCTGCCGAGGTTCGAGCTGCCGGTGCTGCTGAAGATCTGCTCACCGCTCGGGTACGCCGGGAAGTACCAGCTGCCCGCCGTGCCGAAGAAGGAGAGCTGCCAGGAGCAGGACGACTGGCTCGGCTTGCACTGCGCCGTGTGGTCGAGCACCGAGTTCAGCGGCTCCGACTTGATCGACAGGCTGATGCCGATCTTCGACAGGGAGGACTGGACCTCCTGCATCATGTTGTCGGTCTCGGTGCTGCCGCTCTGGCTGTCGATGGTGAGCTTCAGCGGCGTGCCCGCCTTGACGCCGTCGCCGCACTGGTTCGCGCCGGAGCCGGCCTGCGTGCACGTGGCCACGCCGTTCTGGATCGTCCAGCCGTGCGAGGTCAGCAGTGCCTTGGCCTTGTTCAGGTCGAACGGGTACGGGTTGGTCTGCTGTGTCGCCGACAGGTACTTCGACACCGGCGTCTGCGGCACCGGCCCGTAGCCGGGCACGGCCTGGTTGTGCCAGATGACCCGGGAGATCGTCGACTGGTCGATCGACATCTGCACGGCCTGGCGGATGTACAGCTGCTTGAACACCGCGCTCATGGCCGGGTTGTTGAAGTTGTACGGGATGTAGGTGACCGCCCAGCCGCTCCAGGGCTTCACCTGGTAGCCGCTGTTCTCGATCGACTTCTGCTGGCTGGTCGCCAGCGCCGGAATGTAGCCGTAGTCGACGCCGCCCGACCGCAGGACGTTCAGCTCGGCGTCCGCGGAGGTGAACGGCTTGAACGTCACGGTGTCCAGGTGGGCGGTGTCCGGGCCCGTGTACTTGGGGTTCTTGGCGAGCGTGACCTGGCCGGTGGTGGTGAACTCCTTCACCGTGAACGGGCCGTTCGCGGCCTTCCACAGCGGGTTGCTCGCGTACTCCGACAGCTTGCCCGCCTCGCCGGTCAGGTACTTGAAGACCTTCTTGGCGCCGTCGGTGGTGCGGTCGTAGTCCCCGACCTTGCCGCCCGTGCTCTCGACGTCCCAGACCGACTGCGGGATCGGCGTCACGTAGTTGAGCTGGTTGGCGGTGAACCAGTCCGGGTTGTAGGTCTTGGTGAGGTGGAGCTTGAACTCGCTGTCGCTCACCGTCTCGAACTTCGCGACGTTGTCGGGGATGTCGCCGGCGCTGTAGTTGCCCCACTGCGACTTGTTGGCCTTGACCAGGTTGAACCAGAACTCCACGTCGCGGCTGGTGACCTTCTGGCCGTTCGCCCACGTCAGGGGGTTCAACTTGATGTCGACCGTCCGGCCGCCGTTCGAGTAGACCGGCGCCTTGGCGGCGCTCGCCTTCTCGTCCATCGCGACCGTACCGCTGTAGCCGTCGTAGGCGTACAGCGGCAGGAAGACCTCCTGCCGGATGGCGGCGTTGTACGAGCCCAGGTGGCCCGGCGTGCCGATCGGGAAGATCCAGTTCGGCGTCGCGTTCGGAGGCATCGCGAAGGTGACCGCCCCGCCCTGCTGGGGGGTGCCACCGCTCGCGGACGATCCTCCGCCGCCGGAGGAACAGCCGGCGGCCAGCAGGGCCGCCGCTGCGCCGAACACCGCCAGCGTCAGGGGTCTCTTCATCGGTGCTCCATGGGGGACTTCCACCGTTTTCGGCGGGATGTTGGCGGCGACGATACATGCCCGTATCGAACGAAGACAAGCCTTGAACGAATTAAGTGCGCGGCCTGGATCAGGACGAAACCGCTGATTGCCACCGTGTTACGGGGGACGGACGGTGGACTCCCTCGCAACCGCTTGCTATGGTCCAGCCAAGTTTCCGATTCAACCTTCGATTCCGAACTAAGCTCTCGACTTAGTTCGGCCAGCCCCGGTCGCTAGTGTTGCCGCCGCAACCGTGATCACTGCAGTGAAGGAGCCACCCATGTCGGCCGCGCAGATCATGGGGCTGGTGGCGTCCGGCCGGGCCACGTCACGAGCGGACCTGTCGCGGTTGCTCGGCCTCGCTCCCTCGACCGTCTCCGCGCACGTCCAGGAACTGCTCGACGCGGGCCTGCTGGAGGAGTCCGGCGAGGGCCGCTCGCGCGGCGGGCGGCGGCCCCGCCTGCTCAGCGTCCGCGCCGGCGACGGCGTGATCCTGGCCGCCGACCTCGGTGGTCACCACGCGAGGATCGCCGCGATGGACCGGGCCGGACGGCCGGAGGCGATCCAGGACCTGGAGATCGACATCACGGCCGGGCCCGAACCCGTCCTCGCCCGGATCGCCGACGCGCTCGCCGAGCTGTCGACCGGACGTCCGGTGCTCGGCATGGGCATCGGCCTGCCCGGCCCGGTCGACTCCGACGGAGCGGTGGTCGGCTCCTCCCGGATGCACGGCTGGAACGGCTTCTCCGTACGGCGCCGGCTCGCCGAGTACTACCAGGCGCCGCTCGTCGTGGACAACGACGCCAACCTCATGGCGATGGGTGAGGCGGTCGTACGCGGCCCCGAGCTGCGCGACTTCGTCTTCGTCAAGGCCGGCACCGGGCTCGGTGCCGCGCTCGTCAACGACGGCCGCCTGCATCGCGGTGCCCGCGGCGTGGCCGGCGACGTCAGCCACAACCGCGTACCGGCCGGCGGCGACCGCCCCTGCAACTGCGGCAACCTCGGCTGCCTGGAGACCATCTCCAGCGGAGCGGCCCTGGTCGACGCCGTACGGGCCGACGGCGTCGACATCGCGACCACCGCCGACCTCGTCCGGCTGGCGCGCGACGGCAACCCGACCGTCAACACGACGCTGCGCTTCGCCGGCCGGCAGCTCGGCGAGGTCCTCGTCACCATCGTCAACTTCTTCAACCCGCAGGCGGTGATCCTCGGCGGCGCACTGGCGACCTGCGACCTGTTCGTCGCCGCCGCGCGCGGCGCGCTCTACGAACGCTGCCTGCCGCTCACCACCCAGGAGCTGGAGATCGGGGAAAGCGTCGCCGGACCCGACGCCGGCCTGCTCGGCATCGGCCGCCTCCTCATCGACCAGGGCCTGGCCGTTCCCGTAAGGAATCTCCCGTGACATCACTGCGGATCGGCATCGCCGGCATCGCGATCGAGTCGAGCACCTTCTCCCCGCACCGCACCCGGCTGGCGGACTTCACCGTCACCCGGGGCGACGCCCTGCTCGCCCGCTACGCGTGGATGGGCGCGCCGTGGACCACCGGTGTCGAGTGGGTGCCGCTGCTGCACGCCGTGTCGCTGCCCGGCGGCGCGGTCGAGCCCGAGGTGTACGACGCGCTCGAGGCGGAGATCGTGGAACGCGCCAAGGCGGCCGGCCCGCTCGACGGCCTGTTCTTCGACATCCACGGCGCGATGAGCGTCGTCGGCCGTACCGACGCCGAGGCCCGGCTGGCCGCCGTGATCCGCGAGGCCGTCGGCCCGGACACGCTGATCTCCGCCTCGATGGACCTGCACGGCAACGTGTCGCGCGAGCTCGCGGAGACCGTCGACCTGATCACCTGCTACCGCATGGCCCCGCACGAGGACGCCTGGGAGTCGCGCGAACGCGCGGCGTACAACCTGGTCGAACGCCTCCACGACGGCGGCCGGCCGCGGAAGGCGTGGGTGCAGGTCCCGGTGCTGCTGCCCGGGGAGAAGACCAGCACCCGCATCGAGCCGGCCAAGAGCCTGTACGGCCGGATCCCGGCCGTGGAGGCGCTGCCGGGCGTGGTCGACGCGGCGATCTGGGTCGGCTACGCCTGGGCCGACGAGCCCCGCTGCCGCGCCGCCGTGGTCGTGACCGGCGACGACGAGGAGGTCATCACCGCACAGGCGCACGAGCTGGCCGAGGCGTACTGGCGCGCCCGCGACGACTTCGCGTTCGTGGCGCCGACGGGCACGCTCGACGAGTGCCTGGCGACGGCGCTCGCCAGCGACGCCCGGCCGTTCCTGATCAGCGACTCCGGCGACAACCCGACCGCCGGCGGCGCCGGTGACGTGTCCTGGACGCTGAGCCGGCTGCTCGTCGTGGAGGAGCTGCGCCTCGGCAAGGTCAGCGCGATCTACGCGAGCATCGCCGACCCCGAGGCGGTCGCGGCGGCGTTCGCCGCGGGCGAGGGAGCCGAGGTGATGGTGCGCGCCGGCGGCCGGATCGACGCGGGCCCCTCCGGGCCGGTCGCCATCGCCGGCACGGTGCACTCCCTGCTGCCGGGCGACCCGGTCGGCGGCGACATCGCGGTGGTCAGGACGGGCGGGCTGCACGTCATCTTGACCAGCCGGCGCAAGCCGTACCACGTGATCTCCGACTTCACCGCCCTCGGCCTCGCCCCGGCCGGCACCGACCTGGTCATCGTCAAGATCGGCTACCTCGAGCCGGAGCTGTACGACCTCGCGGCGGACTGGCTGCTCGCGCTCACCCCGGGCGGCGTCGACCAGGACCTGCCGCGGCTCGGGCACCACGGCGTACGGCGGCCGCTCTTCCCGTTCGACTCCGACCTGACCGACCCGGACCTGACGCCGCAACTCCTGTGAGCGAGCGCGGCGAGCGAACCGACAAGCACGGCACCCTGGTCACGGGACCGGCCAAGGAGGCCCCGTGACGATCCCGATCCGAGAGGAACCCATGCGTTACGAGATCTGCCTGGAGTCCGTCGACGGCGTCGCCGCCGCGGCAGAGGCCGGCGCCGACCGGGTGGAGCTCTGTGCCGCCCTGTTCGAGGGTGGGATCACCCCGAGCCAGGGCATGATCGAACAGGCCGTGGCCGTCGCCGCGGGCCGCCTCCGCGTCCACGTGATCATCCGTCCGCGAGGCGGGGACTTCATCTACGACCCCTCCGAGGCCGAGGTGATGCTCCGCGACGTCGAGGCGGCCAAGGCGGCCGGCGCCGACGGCGTGGTCATCGGCGCGCTGACCGAGGACGCCGAGATCGACACGGAGCTGTGCGCGCGCCTCGTCGCGGCGGCCCGGCCGCTCAGCGTGACGTTCCACCGGGCGTTCGACGTGACCCGCGACCCGGAGAAGGCGTTCGAGGACGTCGTCGCGCTGGGCGTCGACCGGCTGCTGACCTCCGGCGCTGCGCCGAGCGCCCTGGAGGGCGCCGACCTGATCGCCCGGCTGGTGGAGAAGGCGGCGGACCGGATCGTCGTCATGCCGGCGGGCGGCATCAACGAGCGCACGGCCGCCCGGGTGGCCGAGCAGACCGGCGCGCGCGAGATGCACTTCACCGCGAGCGAGACGGTGCGGTCGCGAAGCCGATTCCAGGCGGCGGGCATCTACATGGGCGGCGCCCTGTACCCGCCGGAGACCATCCGCTCGGTGACCACTCCGGCTCGCGTGCGCTCCATCATCGACGCGGCATCCGTCTGAGGCGAACGCCCCTCGGGCCCGCGGAACGTCGTCCGCACGCCCGAGGGCGCCGCGGTCAGCGCCCGGGGCCGGCGACCACAGGGTCGTCGGAGTCGCGCATGCCCAGGCGGCGTGCCTTGGCGCGGAGGACCTCGGGGCTGCTCTCGCGGGCGATGTCCTCCTGCAGCGCCTGCCTGCGCTCTTCGAGCCGCTGGTTCTCCTGCTGCAGCTCACTGCGCTTGAACGACTGCTGGGCGAGCGCGGTGTTCAGCAGGAGCAGGCCGACCAGCGCGCCGCCGAGCAGGCCCACGACCAGCAGGGCGAACGGCGCCCTCGGCGCGGCCGTCGCGTGACGTCCGGTCGTGCGGGCCGGTGCCTGGATCGTGGGCGGTGCCGCCGTGCCGGTGCGAGCGGCCCGGACCGGCGCCGTGGTGAGCCGTACCGCGGGGCGCCGTGTGCGGGTGGCCTCGTCCTTCCGGGTACGGACCGCCGCCGTCGACGTCATGGCCTTCATCGCTTCCCCCTGCGTTCGCTCCGCTCTTCTGGCGGGTCGGCACTACCGGCGTGTGGACGCCGGCGCGGTCGAGGACCCGCCGCGGTGCCGGCGAGCCCCGACCGAGGAGAAATGCGGCACCGCGTCCGCGCTACCCCCGATTCAGGGGCATAGAACTACAACCCGACATAAAAGACTCACTTCGCTCACGGACGGCGATAATGCACGGAGCGTAACGGTGTCGGCGGGCCGGTCGCCATCGAATTTCCGCCCGCCGACGGCGTGCCGGTCAGGCGGGAGCGCCGACGGGGAGCACGGCACGCAGGCACGCGCCCGGTTCTCGCGTCGCGGCGACCGACAGCGAGCCGCGGTGGGCGACGGCGATGTCACGGGCGATCGCGAGGCCGAGGCCGGAACCGCCGCGGTCACGGTCGCGTGCCTCGTCCAGACGGGTGAAGCGGTCGAAGACGACCTCGCGGTGTTCGGGTGGGATGCCGGGGCCGTCGTCGGTGACCTCCAGGACGGCGCGGGTGCCGTCCTGGATCAGCCGGACCGTGACCGTGGCCGCGGCATGCCGTACGGCGTTGTCCACGAGGTTGGCCACCAGCCGCCTCAGCCGGCCGCCGGACCCGTGGACGAGCACGTCGGCGGCGATGTCCAACGTCACCGTGACCTCCGGTCGCGGGCGGGTCCGCGCCGCCTCCTCGGCCGTCACCTGCCCGAGGTCGACCTCCTGCTCGCGCAGCGGCTCGCCCGCGTCGAGGCGGGCGAGCAGGAGCAGGTCGTCGGTCAGCGCCTGGATCCGTTCGACGTCGGTCAGCGCCTCGTCGGCCGACGCCGACGCGTCGGCGCGGTGACCGGTCAGCTCCAGCCGGGCACGAAGCACCGCCAGCGGGCTGCGCAGCTCGTGCGCGGCGTCC
The DNA here is from genome assembly GCF_042429965.1 of Actinoallomurus acaciae. Classification (NCBI taxonomy): domain Bacteria; kingdom Bacillati; phylum Actinomycetota; class Actinomycetes; order Streptosporangiales; family Thermomonosporaceae; genus Actinoallomurus; species Actinoallomurus acaciae. The sequence continues at coordinate 8,326 of NZ_JBHLZP010000059.1, read as the reverse complement.
GCGACGAATCGTCTGTGCTGTTCGACGGCGGTCCGCAGCCGGTCCAACGTGGCGTTCACGGTACGGGCCAGCGCCGCGATCTCATCGCGGGTATCCGGCTCGGGGACGCGCTGATGCAGGTCGTGCGCGGTGATGTCGGCCATCTTCGCGCGGATCGCCGAGACCGGTCGCAGCGCGCGGCTCACCGCGAGCCAGGTCAGCAGCGCCACGAGCAGGAGCAGCGCCGGGACCCCGGGCAGGAGCAGATGCCACAGCGTCGTGATGGCCTGCCGGGTCGGCGTGAGCGAGGACCGGCCCTGGATCATCACCGTCCCGCCTCCGGTGTCCACCCGCTCTCCGGCCACGACGTAGCCGGACCCGGTCTTCCAGCTCGGGCTCCCCGTCGCGGTGACCATCTGGACGTCGAGGCTCCCGGAGGCGGCCGGCGCTTCGGGCGACAGGGGCCGGGCGGGCCCGCCCTTCACCGCGGTGGCCACGGCCTTGACCTTCGCCGTCGCCTCGGCGCGGGCGCTCTCCTCCAGGGAGTGCCGCAGGGCCAGCAGCAGGACCGCCGAGGCCAGGCCCAGCGCCACGGCCACGGTCAGCACCGCCGCCGCGGTGGCACGCAGCCGTACGCCGCCCAGGCGGATCCCTCGGGGACGTCGCATCATCAGGCCTCCAGCCGGTAGCCCGCACCGCGCACGGTGACGAGAGAGCTGCACCCGAAGGGCTTGTCGATCTTGCGCCGCAGGGCGCTGACGTAGACCTCGATGATGTTGGAGTCGCCGTCGTAGGCGAAGTCCCAGGCCATCGACAGCAGCTCGGTCTTGGAGACCACCTCGCCGGCCCGGCGCGCCAGACCGTGCAGGACGGCGAACTCCTTCGGCGTCAGCGCGATCGGGACGTCCCCCCGACGGCAGCGCAGCCCCGCCGGGTCGACCTGAAGGTCGCCGACCGTGAGCACGGCCGGCCGCTCGCGGCCTCCGCGCCGGAGCAGCGCCCGCAGCCGGGCGAGCAGGACCACGTACGCGAAGGGCTTGCCCAGGAAGTCGTCCGCGCCGTTGTCGAGCGCCCGCGCCTCGTCCTGCGCGGTGTCCTTGGCGGTCAGCATGAGGATCGGCGTCCAGATCCCGGCCTCACGGAGCCGGGCGCAGACCGCGTCGCCGTTCAGGTGCGGCAGCATCACGTCCAAGACGATCACGTCGTACGGGTTCTCGGTCGCCAGCCACAGCCCCTCCCGGCCGTCGTAGGCGAGATCGACCGCGAACCCCTCATCGGCCAGACCGTCCTTCAGGAGTTCGGCGAGGCGCCGCTCGTCCTCCACCACGAGTATCCGCACCGGCCCAGCGTGACGAGCCGTACCTAAAGCCACCATGAAGACACTCTGGGAGCGCACTCATCGTGACTTCAGCTCCCCGCCGTGAGACTCCGAGGTGTCCTGATCGACTCCCCTTCGGAGGAACCATGAGAAGCAGGCTCATCGTCGTCGGCGCCCTGGCCGGTGGCATCGCGCTCACCGGGCTGGCGGGCTCGGCGTACGCCGCGGGCGCGTCCCCGTCCGCCCCGTCCGCCCCATCCGCCTCGTCCGCCGCCGGCCCGGTGGGGACCGCCGCCCCGGCGAAGGGGACGGGCCCGGTCGGCGTCATCTGTGTCGGTAAGGGCGTGAAGGTCAAGGGCAAGCCGGGGAAGGGACCGGAGAAGGGAATCGTCACGAGCAAGGATCTCGCCGGTCACTTCGCGACGGCGCGGAAGGCCGGAAAGCTCGTGAAGGTGGCCGGCCGCGCCGCGGCCCCGCCGCCCGGGGCCGAGGCCGTCAAGGTGACCAGGGCCGGCAGGGGCACCGTGAAGATCGGCCCGCTGCCCAAGGGCGTCCACTGCTCCCAGGTCAAGCCCGGCACCAAGGTACCCGTCCCGCTCACCCCGACTCGCTAACGCGCACCCCGTACGGCCACGCCCTGTCGCAAGGGCGTGGCCGTTTCGCCGTTCCGGCAAGGAGGGTTGCCGTTTACATAACGGACATGTATAACGTTTACTCATTCGCGCCACCCTGATGCCTTCCCCGGGCGACAAGGACTCCGGCGACCGAGGCGTCACCTTCTGCCACCGGTCGTCGCCCTCGGACCGGCCGCCGGGAGGATCACCGGACTCCCGGCGGCCCTCGGGGACGGCCCGGGAGCCCCCTTCGGCCGGGTTCCCGGGCCGTCTCTCCCCGGGCTACCGCAGCGCGTGGCCGTACGCCGTGCGGAGCGAGGTCAGGTCCGGCTCACCGAACTCCTCGCGCATCGCCGTGAAGGCCGCCACCTTGTCCGCACCGAAGCGGCGAACGTCCGCGGCGTAGGTGTCGGCGCCGACGAAGGTCGGCGGACTGCTCTTGCTGTGGAACTTGTCCGCGTACATCACCAGCCGCTCCTCGCGGGACCGCGCACGGTAGTCCCCGGGCGGCAGCGGAAGACGCTGCCGCCGTACGTCGTCGGGGCCGAGCCCCATGCCCGTGTGGCACGAGCAGAACCGGCAGATCGCCTCGGCGAACCCCTCCTCGGCGAGGAGCTCGTGGCCGAGCACCCCGTGGCGGATGTACCGGCCGTGGTCGAGCTCGCCGGTGCCGTCGTAGAGGCGGTAGACGCCGATGTCGTGCAGCAGGCAGCCCGCCCGTACCAGCTCCACGTCGACGCCGTCGTCCGCACCGCCGAGGAGCTGCTCCGCGATCCGGCACACGATCTCGCAGTGAGCGAGAACGAGCTCGAACGCCTCCCGCGTGGGCGCGTGCTTCTCGTGCAGGGCCCGGATCTCGCGGTCACCGGGGACGCGCACGCGGCGGCTACTCGGCCGCACCGGCGGCGACCTGGTCAGGGGCGAACGGGGGCAACAGGTCGATCGGTCCGCGTGGGGTCACGGGCACGATGGTGACACACCTCGCCGGACGGCGCCGCCGCGGTACCGGCGGCGGCGCCCTCGCCCCGGGCTACTTCGTCATGCCTGCCGTGAGGCCGGCGACGATCTGCTTGGTGGCGAGCAGGAACAGCAGCACCAGCGGGATCGTGGTGATGACCAGGCCCGCGTACAGCTGGGCGTGGGCCGCCTCGAACTCCGCGACGAAGCGGGTCAGGCCCACCGGCAGCGTGTACTTGTCGTCCTCCATCAGCACCAGCGGGAAGAAGAAGTCGTTCCACAATGGGATGAACTGGAACAGCGCCACGGTCGTCAGCGCCGGCCGGACCATCGGCACCATGATCTGGGCGAAGATGCGGAACTCGCCCGCGCCGTCGATGCGGGCGGCCTCCTCCAGCTCATTCGGCAGGCCGCGGAAGAACGCGGTCAGCACGAAGATCGCGAACGGCACGCCGCTGGCGGCGTACACGCAGATCAGGCCGATCCGAGAGTCGATCAGGCCGATGGAGTTGAGCAGGTAGAACACCGGCACGATGCCCAGCCGGATCGGGAGCATCAGGCCGGCCAGGAAGTACGCGGTGAGCAGGCCCTGCCCGCGGAAGCGGTAGCGCGCCAGCGGGTACGCGGCCAGCACCGCGACGCCCGTGCCCAGCACGACCGCGCCGACCGTCACGACGATGGAGTTCACGAAGTAGGAGCTGAACCCGCCCTCGGACCACGCCTTCGCGTAGTTCTCGAAGGCCGGGTGCACCGGGATGCCGAGCGGCTTGGTGGCGAGGTCCTGCTCGGTGCGCAGCGAGCCCAGCGCCATGATGATGAGCGGTGCGAGCGCCGCCACCGCGTACACCCACAGCAACGCGGTGGAGAGGACCACGCCCCGGCGCGGGCGTCGGCGCCGCCGGGTGGGCGTGACCGCGACCGCCGGTTGCAGCACGGAGGTGGTCATTTCAGGCGTGCCTCCATCCGGCGGAAGAAACGGTTCGCCGCGGCCGAGATCCCGAAGATCAGGACGAACATGCAGACCGCGAGCGCGGAGGACTGGCCGATCGCGTTGGCGTCGGGGTTCTCGAAGGCGGTCCGGTAGAACAGCAGGCCGAGCACGTCGGTGGAGTACGCCGGGTTGCCCTTCGAGCCCTGCAACGCGTAGATCAGGTCCAGGATGTTGAAGTTGCCGATGAAGGTCAGCACCGTGACGATGCCGAGCACCGGCGTGAGCAGCGGGAACGTCACCCGGCGGAAGCTCGTCCAGGCCGACGCGCCGTCGACGCGCGCCGCCTCGTGGTACTCCTCCGGGATGCCCGCCAGCGCGGCCGCGAACAACAGCATCGGGAAGCCCACCCACTGCCAGGCGTTGATCACGATCGCCACCGGCAGCGCCAGGTGCGGGTCGCCGCGCCAGGGTTGGGCGAGGGAGCCGAGGCCGATCCCGCGCAGCGCGGCGTTCACGGCGCCGAACTGCGGGTTGAGCATCAGCGACCAGAGGTAACCGGCCACGATCGGGCTGACCAGGTGCGGCAGCACGTACGCGGTCTGCAGGAAGCGCTTGCCACGCCGGGAGCGATGCAACAGCACGGCCAGCAACAGCCCGCCCGTGGTCTGGATCAGCATCGTGCCGACGAAGAAGACGCAGTTGTGCGCCAGCGCCCGCCAGACCTGCTCGCTCAGCGGGTACTTCGTGAACAGGTCGCGGAAGTTCGCCAGGCCGGCGAAGCCGTTCTGGCGCGTGCCGGTCCAGTCGAAGAAGCTGTACTGCAGGGCCGACACCAGCGGGTACACGATGAAGACCGTGTAGAGCGCGAGAGCCGGCAGCAGGAACACCAGCAGCATCGGCCAACGCCGCCGCCCCCGACGGCGGGTGCTCCCGCCGCCGGGACCGGCGACCTCGACCGGCTCGGTCGCAGGCGTCATCCGCCGCTGGGCTTGAACCACGCCGAGATGCCCTTCTGGACGAGCTTGCCCGCGTCCGCGGCCGAGGTGCCGCCCAGCATCTTCTGCAGGGCCTCACCCTCCTGGTCGCGGCCGAGCGGGTTCCCGTAGCCGAAGTCGACGACCATCATGTACGTCGCGCCGTGGGTCTTGAAGCCCTGGTAGGTCTGCGCGAGCAGCGGGTCGCCGGGGGTCACGCCGGGGACGGCCGAGATCTGCTTGAGCGTGTTGGCGTACAGCTGGCCGAACTCCGGCGTCGCCATCCACTTGACCAGTTCCATCGCCTCGGTCTTGTGCTCCGAGTGCGCGTTCACGCCGTAGGAGCCGTCGACGAAGCCCGAGGTGAGCGCGTGGTTTACCTTGGCGCCCGGGGCCGGCGGGGCGTCGAAGGAGCCGATCTGCAGGTCCGGGTTGGTCTGGGTGAACGGTCCGACCTCATACGAACCGCCCGGGTACATCGCGGCCTTGCCGCTGGTGAACAGGGTCTGCGCGTCCGGGTAGTCGACCGCGGTGACCTTGTCCGGGTAGTACGGCTTGAGCTTGGCCGTCACGTCGAGCGACGCGGTGTAGTCGGGGTCGGTGAAGTTCTTCTGCCCGGACATCGCCGCCTTGGCGAAGTCGTCGCCGCCGTAGCGCGTCGCGCCGAAGATCTGGTGGTCGATGGCCAGCACCCATGGCTGGAGGCCGCTCGTCGACAGCGGCGTGATGCCGGCCTTCTTCAGCTTGTCGCAGGCCGCGGTGAACTCCGCCCAGGTCGTCGGCGGCTGGATCTGCTGGTCGGCGAAGATCTTCTTGTTGTAGAGCACCGAGAGGGTCTGCATGGCGTACGGGACGCCGTACAGCTTGCCGTCCTGCTTGCCCTTGGCCGCCTGGAGCACGGTCGGGTCCCACTTGCTCACGTCGACCTGGCCGTCGAGCGGCGCGAGGTTGCCGGCCGAGATGAGGGACTGGATCGGCCCGTACGGCTTGAGCTGCACCACGTCGGGGCCGCCCGTGGCCTTCTTCAGCTCGGTCGGCAGCACCGTGAGGTACTCGGTGTTCTTGATCGGCTTGAACTTGACCTTGATCTTCGGGTGGCTCTTCTCGAACGGCGCGAAGATCTTCGCGTAACCCGCCGTGTCCTCGGGGCGCCAGGAGAGCACGGTGAGGGTGACCTTGTCACCACCGCTCTTGGTACTGGGGGCGCATGCCGGGGCGGCGAGCACGACGCCGAGCGCCGTGACAACCGTGCAGAACTTACGCATAAGGAGGTGGACCCTTTCTCTAACCCCCGAGATATCAGGCGTCTCCACGAATCGTGCGCATCGCCTCACGGACGGAGCCACCGGAGCCGGCCAGCGCCTCGGCGGCCCGGCCCGGCGGGACGTCGCACAACAGGGAGACAAGGGCGGTGCGCGTGTCGCCTGCCGCATCGGCAAGGGCGGCCTCGCACGTCTCCGCGTCCATACCGGTCGCCTCGACCAGGATCTTGACCAGCCGTCCGCGGAGCTTGGAGTTGAGCGCGCTCATGCTGACCATGAGGTTGGAGTAGGTGCGGCCGAGCCGCACCATCACCGCCGTGGACATGGCGTTCAGCACGAGCTTGGCCGCGGTGCCGGCCTTCATCCGCGTCGAGCCCGACACGGCCTCCGGTCCGGTGTCCACCGCGATGTGCACCTCGACCTCCGCCCCGGCCGTCGCGGCCGGATTGGAGCTGATCAGCACCGTGTGCGCGCCCGCGGCCGCGGCCTGGCGCAGCGCGCCCACGACATAGGGGGTACGCCCGCTGGCGGTGATGCCGACCGCGACGTCGCCGGCGTTCACCTCGCCCGCGTCGCGGGCGCCGAGCGAGGCGTCATCCTCGACGTTCTCGATCGCGTGAGAGATGGCGTCCATGCCGCCCGCGTGGTGCGCGACCACCAGGCCCGGCTCGATGCCGTACGTCGGCGGGAGCTCGGCCGCGTCGAGGACGGCGAGCCGCCCGGACGTGCCCGCGCCGAAGTAGTGCACCCGGCCACCGCCGCGCAGCGCCTCGACCTCCAGGTCGACGACCTTGGCCATCTGGGGCAGCGCCACCGCCACGGCGCCCGGCACCGTGGTGTCCTCGTTGTTGATCAGGCGGAGTATCTCCAGCGTGGGCAGCACGTCGATCTCGGTGGTGCGGGGGTTGCGTACCTCGGTCGGTACGGTCCCCAGCATCGCCAGGGGCATGCTGTCGTTCACCTGCGCCTCCGCTCGGGGCGCACCCGGCGGACTCTGACCGCCTCGAGTGTCGCCGCCAGATGTTCGCTGATCTCGGTCGTACGCTGCGCGACGCCGACGAACACGCAGTCGATCACGGTGAGCTGGGCCAGCCGGCTCGCCGTCGCTCCAGATCGGAACGTGGTCTCCCTGGCCGCCGTGGTCAGCACGAGATCGGCGGCGTCGGCGATCGGAGAGCGGGGGAAGTTCGTGAGGGCCACCGTGGTGGCGCCGCGGCGCTTGGCGACGCTGAGGGCGTCGATCGTCTCCACCGTCGACCCCGTGTGGGAGATCCCGACGGCGACGTCGGAGGGTTCGAGGACCGCTGCGCTGGTGAGCATGATGTGGGCGTCGGACCACGCGTAGGAGGTCCGGCCGATGCGGTGCATCTTCTGCTGGAAGTCCGAGGCGACGAAGGCGCTGGCGCCGACGCCGTAGATGTCGACCCGGCGGGCCTCGGCGATCGCCGTGACCACTTCGCCCAGCACCTGGATGTCGAGCTGGTTGGCGGTCTCCTCGACCGCGCGGGCGTCGGCGAAGGCGATCTTTTCGACGATCTGTTCCAGCGTATCGTCCGCGCTGATGTCGCTGCCCACGACCCGGCCGCCGGTCACTCCCTGTGCCCGGCCCGCCTCGGTGGCCAGCGTCAGTCTCAGCTCCGGATAGCCCGAAAAGCCGATCGCGCGGCAGAACCTGATGACCGTGGTCTCGGAGGTGCCACACGCCTGGGCGAGCTCGGTGATCGTGGAGCTGGCGACCGCCTCGGGATCGTCGATGACCCGCTGTGCGACCCGCGCCTCCGCAGGTGGCAACGATGGCAACAGCGAACGGACGCGTACGACTGTGCTGAGCGGAGATGCGCCTGTGGCGTCGGCCCCCAGCCCGGTTTCGGGCCCGACCTTCCTCATGGCGGAAAGTTTCTTACGAAAACTATGTGATGTCAACGGCTGATGTTCTACCGTCACTATGTGTGCTCTAACCCGATCGGTCCCTACGTGGTCGGCGTCGACGCCGGCGGCACCCGCACGCGAGCGGCGATCGTCACGCTCGACGGCGTCGTCGCAGGCTATGGCACCGGACCCGGCGCCAATCCCAACTCCGGCGGCGGCACCTCCGACGAGCTGACCCGGGCGTTGACCACCGCTCTCACGGCCGCCCTGAAGGAGCTCGACCCGGCACGCGTCGTGACCGGCGTTTTCGGCATCGCCGGCGCCGGAGCCGCCAACCGGCCCCGCGCGGTCGCCTCCGCCAACGCCGCCTGGGCGGCGGCGGGCATCGCGGGCGAGCCCGAGGTGGTCACCGACATCCCGGT
>NZ_JBHLZP010000058.1:0-25873 GCF_042429965.1 Actinoallomurus acaciae | reverse complement strand
TCGTCCCGGCTCCAGCGCGCGGCGCAGCGCCCCGACGAACGTCCGTACGGCGCTCACGGCGCCGTCGGGCGGGTCGATCCACAGGTCGTCGACCAGGCGGGAGACCGGGACGACGCGGCGCCGGGCGATGATCAGCCGGGCCAGCACCGCGCGGTGCCGCGGCCCCTTCAGGTCGACCGCGGCCCCGTCGGCGTCCCACGCCGCCATCGGCCCCAGCACCCCGAACCGCACCGGCCCGTCCCCTCCTCCGTCGCGCTGACCGGATGCTCATTCGCACCCGGCAGGCTGCCTGATGTCTCGTTCCTCCACCGTACGGAAAGGACGGCACCATGCCGCCTGCCATCCCCGGCTTCGACTACCGGCGGGTCCCCGTCGCCGACGGCGTGTCTCTTCACACGGCCGTCGGCGGCACCGGCAGCCCGATCGTGCTGCTGCACGGCTTCCCGCAGACCCACCTGATGTGGCGGCACGTCGCCACGGACCTCGCCGCGGACCACACGGTGATCTGCCCCGACCTGCGCGGGTACGGGGCGAGCGACAAGCCGGCCGCCGACGACGAGAACACGTACGCGAAGCGCACGATGGCCGCCGACGTCGTCGCCCTGGCCCGGGCCCTCGGACACGACCGGTTCGCGCTCGCCGGGCACGACCGGGGCGCCCTGGTCGCGTTCCGCGCCGGCCTGGACCACCCCGGCGCGATCTCCCACCTGGCCTGCCTGGACGTCCTGCCGACGCTGGACATGTGGGAGGTCATGCACGGCACGACGGCCGCGGTGGGCTTCCACCTGTTCCTGATGGCCCAGCCGCCGGGCCTGCCGGAGCAGATGATCGCCGCGAGCGCGGACGCGTTCTTCGGCCACTTCCTCGACGTCTGGGCCCTCGACCGTACGGCGATCCCCGCCGACGTCCGCGCCGCGTACCTGGACGCCTGCCGTGCCGCCGTGGTCTCGATCGTCGCCGACTACCGCGCCTCCGCCGGCATCGACGTACGGCACGACGAGGCCGACCGCGCGGCCGGGCGGCGGCTGGAGATGCCGGTGACCGTGCTCCAGCAGGACTGGGGCGCGGCCCTGGGCTACGACGCGGTCGCCCTCTGGCGCGCCTGGGCCTCCGACCTGCGGCATTCCTCCGTGGCGTACGGCCACTTCATGGCCGAGGAGGCCCCCGCCGACGTCGCCAAGGCCCTGCGCGAGCTGCTCGGCCGCGCTTAGACGCTGCTCGGCCGCGCCGGGTCGAACACCTCGCTCACCGTGATCCGGTCGGGCACCGAGTGCCAGGCCCCGACCTTCCGCTGGTCGTCGGAGCCCCTCACGGTCAGACGTCGAGCCAGAAGAGGAGCACTCGGGTGAGTGCGCCGGGGGCGCCCGCGCCGAAGGCGATCACCATGGCCTGGCCCACGGCGACGTCTGTGGGGTCGGCGCCGGATGACCAGTCCAGCCGGGCATCGATGCCGGGGTGGCTGCGGACGGGAGAGTAGGAGCGCAGGCCGCCGTGCGCGGTGGCGATCGGTGTGCCGTCCCGCAGGAGCCGGGCCCGGAACAGCCCGGTCGGCCGCAGCTCATAGCCGCGGTCGCCGACGCGGGCGGTGCACGTACGCGCCTTTCTGCGAGGGTCCCACCACCTGCCCACGTCCCGTCCCGTCGGCGCGCGCTCCCCGTTGACGCTCAGGTCGCGGCCGGGCAGGACGGTGACGGCGGGTATGCCCGGCCCCTCCACGTGCGCGAGGACCGAGGGCCGGCGGTCACGGCTGATCCGTACCGGCCCGAACGGACCGGCCGCCGTCCGGTGCCTGGAGAGACGGACGCGGCGGCGTCTGGTGAAGATGGACACGGCTCTGGCTCCCGCACATCGAAGGTCAACGCACTCTGTTCGACGTCACGTGCGGCCGGTGGCGTTCCCGTCGCCGGGCGGCGTTACCTCGCCCCGGTGGCGGACAGGCGCAAGCGCTCGGCCAGTGCGTAGAAGACGAAGAAGTTCGGGATCGACCGCACCATGGTGGTGGTCAGCGCCAGCCACTTCCCCTCGACCCGCAGGGAGACCCGGCCGTCCTTGACCTTGATCTCCTGAACCCGCGTCCACGGGACGGACTTCCCCGAAGCCCACACCGTCTCCCGGTTGAGGGAGATGTCCCCGAACGACAGCGACTCTCCGCCCAGGATCGCGGTGACCGCGCGCGGAAGCTGAGCGTCGGTCACGGCCTGCTGGATGGCCTGCCCCCACTCCTCGGGCCGGTGAAAGCCGCCGGCGAGCCCGAGAGTCTGGCCGGTGGCGTCGATCAGCCGGTACGAGTAGCTGGTGCGGACGTAGGCACCGTTGCGGTAGTGCCGGACCGTGTTCTGGTAGACGGTGGTGGAGTCCCACCGCCGTACGAAGATCTGCCCGCCGACGCCGACGCAGACCAGCCCCTCGTCGAAGAACAGGAGTTGCTGGCCCTCCTTCTGCCTGTTCAGGAGCGCCAGCCGTCCGAACTGGAAGCCGAAGATCACCGCGAAGATCAACCCGAGGATCACGAGGGCGATGTTCCCCGTGGCCAGGCCGATCAGCGCCAGCACCGCTCCGACCGCCGCCACCGCGCCGCCCACCCGCAGGCGGGTCGAGGACACCAGCACCGCCGGATAGGTCGCGCGATGACCACCGAGGCGCTCTCGCCGGGCAGCCTCATTGATTGCTTCCATGGCCCGCTCTCACTCGGTAATCCACGCGGATGGTTCTGAAGCCAATAATTCTGGGTGTCTGAAGAACTATCGCGTTTGTACCGAGGCCGCATGGTATTCGGCGCTTTCCGGCCGTTCAAGGCTGACGAGGTCTCGCTCGACGGGCTTGTGCCCATTGCCCGTAACGGTGGCAGCGACCCCCTGTTCCTCGACCTGAACCCGCCACCAACGGTCGGCTCCACGCATTCGTCCACGGAATACCGTGGCCCGCGCATCGGCGGCAGCCTACGCAGATCTGCGTAGGCCCGATGCCGCTCTGGAACCGACGCCCGGCGGGGCACTCGTGAACAGGATGGGGCGGGTGCTCAGCCAACGTCCTGACCCCGATGACGCCGGCTCGCGGCTCGACCGACACCACCCGCGAAGGAGGCTGTCTCGTGACAGCGCAGACGAACGACCACCGGTCGTTGGATCCGGCGAGACCACCGCGACGCGGCAGGGCGGCCTGGACCGCGATCGGCCGTGCCCACGGCCGGCACCGGACGTTCCTGATCGCCACCTGCGTGGCTCTGATCCTGGCCGCCATCGGCGACGAGGCTCCCGGCTATGACGGGCCCGGCCCGTTCATCGACCTCGCGTTCGCCGTGGTGGCGGCTCTGGTCTGGTGGCGGTTCACCCCGCTGCTCATCGTCGCCATGAGCGCCTTCTTCCTTTACGGAGGACTCGCCGCGCCCGCGTTCGCGCCCCGGCTGATCCATCCGGGCCACGCGCTGGACTTCACCGCCGGCTGGCTCCAGGTGCTCGGCTTCGCCGCCGCCGCCATCTGCGCGGTGATCTCTGCCGTTCACGCCCTCCGCACATCCCGTTGACCTCACCGTGAAGGAATCGATCATGTTCCGTCTGAGCCGCCGCACTCTCATCTCGTTCGCCGGTCTGCTCATCGGGATCGCGGGTCTGCTCATTCAGTGGTCCGCCGACCCGTCCAAGTTCGCCGAGGCCGTTCCCCCCTTCGGCGCCGCCTTCCCGCCCGGCATCATGTTCATCGTCGGGGCCGGCCTGCTGACGCTGCTCACCGCCCGCTGGTGGTGGCATCCCGTCTTCAGCGTGTTCATCGCGTTCTGGATCGTCGGCGTCGGCACCCTGGCCGGCAAGCTGACGCCCAACCTGACCTCGCACAATCCCGGTACGGTCGCCGGCAACGTCGTCATGGCCGTCGGCCTCATGATCACCATGATCGCCGGCGTCCTCAGCATGATCACCGCGCGCCGCACCCGACAGGCGGCCCGGAGCGCGCCCGACCGGGTTCATCAGCGGTAAAGCCATGACGGTGACGGGCACGCACCGATCTCAGATCCGAGCGGGGATCAGCAAACCGTCGCGGCGGTGGTGCGGGCGAGCAGCAGGGCGATGTCGTCCCTGGCGTCGGCGCCCAGGCCGGCCAGGACGCTGTCGCACAGCTGGTCCAGCGACCGCGTGGAACCGGCGGTCAGAGTGCGGGCCAGGTGGGACATGCCGGTGCCGATGTCCTGGCCGGGGTGTTCGACGAGCCCGTCGGTGTAGAGGGCCAGCACGCTGTCCTCGGGGAGTTCGGCGTCGGTGGCCGGGTAGCGGCTCGGCCCCACGCCGAGCATCATCCCGCCCGGCACATCGATGAACTCCACACCGCCGCCGGGGTGGCGGAGTGCGGGCGGGAGGTGCCCGGCGCTGGTGAGGCGACAACGCCGAGACTCCGGGTCGTACAGGGCGTACAGGCAGGTGGCGCCGATCTCGTCGTCGTGCTCGGCGGCCACGTCGCCGAGCCGGCGCATGATCTCCTCCGGCGGGCACCCGAGGCGGGCCAGGGCCGAGGTGGTGGTGCGGAGCTGGCCCATGAGCGCCGCGGCGTGGATGCTGTGGCCGGTGACGTCGCCGACGACCAGCGCGACATGCCCGGTGTCCAGCGGGATGACGTCGAACCAGTCGCCGCCCACCTCCGCGGTCCGGCTGGCGGGCTCGTAGCGGTGGGCGATCCGCAGCCCCGGCACCTGCGGGATGCGCTGGGGCAGCAGGCTGCGCTGCAGGGTGACCGCCGTGTTGTGCTCACGGGTGTACAGGCGGGCGTTGTCGATGCACACCGCCGCGCGTGAGGCCAGGTCGCCGACCAGCCGCACATCGGCCTCGCCGTACGGCTCCGGGTGTTCGGCCCGGAAGAACGAGGCCACCCCCAGGGTGACGCCCCGGGCGACCAGCGGCACCACCATGAGCGTGTGCACGCCCCGGGCGTGGAAGGCTTCCGCCACCGCGGGCGTGCCGGAGAACCGCCCGCGTACCTCGGCCAGGTTCCGCGCCAGGAGGGGCTTTCCCCGCAGGAGCGCCACGGCGTGTGGACTGGTGACCGGGAGGGTGATCAGGTCGCCCACCTCGTACCTGATCTTGGCGCTGACCGCGGAGTCGCGCACCGCCACCCGGCGAAACTGCAGGGTGCGCGCGCCGTCGCGGGGAAGGTTCTCCCCCTGCAAGACCTGGTCGAGCAGGTCCACGGAGATGCGGTCGGCGAGTTCGGGCACGGCCAGGTCGGCGAGTTCCCGGGCCGTGTGGTGAATGTCGAGCGTGGCCCCGATCTGGCTGCCGGCCCGCTCAAGCAGTTCGAGCCGGGCATGGGCCCGCGTGATCGCCTGCGCGTGGTCGGTGATGTCCAGGAGGCAGGACAGCGCCCCGAGCACCCGGCCGTTCTCCGTCACCCGGTACGCCGACCAGGACAGGACCCGCCGGTTGCCCGCACTGGTCCACTCCATGTGCACGTTGACCACGGGAACGCCTCGGTCCATCACCTGCTCGGCGAGAGTGCGCTCGTTCCAGGCCTTACCGTCCGAGGCCCGCCAGTACATCGGCTGGGTGGCCGGCCAGTACTTGATCGACGGGCCGTTGACCTCCGAGGGCCGGCGGCCGATGATCGCCTCGTCCGGGAGGCCGATCAGCCGGCGGAACGCCGCGTTGGTACGCCTGGCGCGCAGTCCGCGGTCGAGGAAGACCATGGCGATCGGTGACTGGTCGAACAGGGCGTCCAGCTCGGGGTTGACACGAAGAGCAGACTCAGGGGGCGATCGATCCGTCGCTCTCCGTTCGGGATCATGATCGTCTCCCACGCCTGGTTCCGGTCTGCCCACCGACGCCCCCTTAGTCGGACATGCAGTAATCAGTGCGAAAAACAGGGATTGACCTGCGAGTTTACCTCCCGGACGCCGAAGACGGTCATTCGGCCGAGCTCACCACGCCGGTGGCGTGCGGTCACTGACCGTAGGAGAACCGAAGGTCGGCGAAGAGAAGGTGGTTGAGCCGCCGCCGAAGATGCCCGGTCTTGCTCTGATCAGGAGGTTTGCCACGGCCGGGTTCCCGGCCGATGAGGATCCGCGAGCGACTCCCAGACCACTGCGGGAGGCGCCGGCAGCTTTCGCGCCCTCGAACCGATTTCGATCACGTCGGAAGCGTAGGCGGGCCGTCCGTCCCGGGGACGAGTAGCCGGCGCAGCGCGGTCGGGGTGTGGCCCAGGTGCGCGCGGACGGTGCGGGTGAGGTGCGCCTGGTCGGAGAAGCCGAGGTCGGCGGCCAGGTCGGAGAGACGGGCTTCGCCCTCCACCAGCCGGTCCATGGCCCGGCCGACGCGGACCCGGTTGCGGTAGCGGGTCAGCGACACGCCCATCTGCCGGGAGAACGCGTGGCTGAGCCGGTACGGCGAGGTCTGCGACAGCCCGGCCAGCGGGCACAGCCCCGCCGACTCCCGCGCCCCCTCGATGATCGCCTCGCGAGCCGCCGCGACCAGCAACCGATCGGCGGGCCTCGCCCGCCCGGCCGGTCGGCCCGCGGCGGCCGCGACAAGACGCAGCAGCTCCTCGGCCAGCGCGTAGTCGATGTCGCCTCCGCGTCCGACGGTGCGCCGGGTCGACGCGAGCGTCCACGTACACCGCCCTCGCGCCCCCGCGCCCGTCGAAGAACCCGGGCGCGAGACTCACCGACGCGCAGACGTCACCGCCCCGCGGGATGGGCGAACCGCTCCTCCTCGCCGGGCGCACCCAGGTAGCCCACCGTCGGATCCAGGTCGGCGTCGCCCCCGTCGGCCCACCGCCGGAACCTGCCGCGCCGTACGAGCACCATGCGGTGGTCACCACGTGCCTCCGGCTCCGTCACCTTCGCCGACGGCACCATCGTCTGTGAACGGCTCGTCGACCTCGATCCCGAGCACAGACGCGTCGCCTACACCGTCGTCGGCGGCAGCCTCCACCCCGCCCACCACCACGCCTCGATGCAGGCCCTGCCCGAAGACGGCGGGCGGACCAGATTCGTCTGGCACACCGACGTCCTGCCCGACACTCTCGCCGCGCCGATCGCCGAGTTCGTCGAACAAGGCTCGACGGTCATGCGCCAGGCCCTGGAGACCGCGGCCGGATGAGACGGGCGGGGGTTCCTCTCTACGAAGACGTGCGACGGAACGGAACCCCCGCCCGTGTCCGATTCCGGTGCGCGGCATCGCGGTCGCGTCGCACCAGGGCGAGCGCCGGGAGCGACGCGACCGCGGTCAGGGCGAAGGTGGCCGGGTAGCCGAGCGTGGTGGCGGTCAGGCCAGCGCAGAACGCGCCGGCCGCCATGCCGAGGTCGTACGCGGCGTTCCAGATCGCACTCACCGCGCCCTCCTCCCCTGCCGTGGCCCGCGCGTACATCAGCGTCAGTGTCGCGTTCTGCAGCACGCCGAAGCCCGTACCGAACACGAGCGCTCCGGCGACCACCGCCGCCGGCACGCTCGTACCGGCGAGGGCGGCCATGCCCACGGTGGCCATGATCAGCCCCGGCACCAGAAGGCACCGCTGGCCGCGCCGGTCGCCGATCCGCCCGGCGACCCAGCGGCTCACCGTGGACGACGCGGGCTGAACGAACAGCGCGGCCGTGGCCACCCATGTCGGCTGCCCGAGCGTCGCGAGGGGCAGAAACGTGACGAGCACCCCGGCCGCGGCGGCCGAGGTCGCGAAGATCGTCGCCGGACGGACGAGCGCCGAGTCGCGCAGGCCGCCGAGGACGCCCCCGCGATGCGCAGGCGCCGCGCGCCGGGGCAGCCCGGGTACGGACGACAGCGCGAGCAGGGGCACCAGCGCCGTGACGGCGAACACGGGCCCGTACCCGAAACGGGTCGCCGCCCACACGCCGGCCGGCAACGCGAGCAGCCCGGGAACCCCGGAGACGATGCCGACGAGGGCCAGGCCCTCACCGCGCCGGTCGGCCGGAATCAGCGTGGCCGTGACGACCCCGCCGGCCACCACACTGATCGCGAAGCCCGCACCGCGCACCGCACTGACCGCCAGGATCAGTCCGGGACCGTGGGACACCGTCAGGAGGAGGGTGGGCGCGCCGAGCAGTGTCAGGCCGAGCGCCAGCGCCCCGCGATAGCCGACGCGACCGACGAGACGCGGCGTCACCAGTTCGCACGCCACGGTGGCCAGTAACAGGGTGACGGTCGCCAGCCCGGCGCCG
This sequence comes from Actinoallomurus acaciae, assembly GCF_042429965.1. Lineage (NCBI taxonomy): Bacteria > Bacillati > Actinomycetota > Actinomycetes > Streptosporangiales > Thermomonosporaceae > Actinoallomurus > Actinoallomurus acaciae. The sequence continues at coordinate 17,721 of NZ_JBHLZP010000058.1, read as the reverse complement.
CCGCCTGAGCCGGTCTGGTCGGCGAACATCGGCATCACCGACAGCGGCAGGTAGAAACCGATCGACGAGCCGATGACGGACCCGAAGCGGAGCAGAAGAGCGCGGGAGACGAGTCTCCCCGGAGCGGGGATCGTGTCCGGTTCGATCGCCGAGGCGAGAGTGTCGATTGCCATGGACAGGACGCTACGAGGCAACCGGATCACCAGTAAGGTCCAGTTTCATGGCCGTGGAGTGGGCCGGTTCGGGCCCAGAGTTGCTGATCACCATCGACCGGAGCGGCGCGCTCGGGTTGCGCACCCAACTGGAGAACCGGCTGCGCGACGCCATCCGCGGCGGACGGCTGGCGAGCGGCGAGCGATTGCCCTCCTCCCGTGAGCTCGCCCGCACCCTGCGGCTGTCCCGCGGCCTCGTACAGGACTGTTACGCGCAGTTGCAGGCGGAGGGATACCTGACCAGCCGCGCCGGCTCGGCGACACGGGTGGCCGCCGCCGCGGTGCCTCGATCGGACGCCTCGCCTGCGCGGTCTCGGCCGGCGACGCGGCCACGGCACGCGATCGCCGACTTCCGCTCAGGCGTGCCCGACCTCGGCCTGGTGCCGCGTGAGGACTGGGCGTGGGCGATCAGCGAGGTCTGCAGGACGAGCCCCGACGCCGTCTTCGACTACGGCGACCCGCTCGGTGAACAACGACTGCGGGACGTGCTCGCCGCCTACCTGCGGCGGGTGCGGGCCGTCGCGGCGACGGGTGACGAGCTCGTCATCTGCGCCGGGATGGCACAGGAGCTCGGCCTCGATCTCGCGGCGCTCGCCGCCGGCGGCCTCGGCACGGTCGCCTTCGAGGACCCCGGCCCCGACCCGTCGACGACGCGGCTGGCGGCCACCGTCGGCATGACCGCCGTACCGGTCGCGGTCGACGAAGACGGCATCGACGTCGCGGCGCTCGACCGCAGCGGGGCGCGCGCGGTCCTCGTGACGCCGGCCCACCAGTGGCCGACCGGCGTCGTGCTCGCCGGGCACCGCCGCCAGGAGATGATCGCGTGGGCCCGCCGATGCGGCGGAGTCATCATCGAGGACGACTACGACGCCGAGTTCCGCTACGACCGCGACCCGGTCGGCTCCCTCCAAGGGCTCGCGCCCGACCGCGTCATCTCCCTTGGAACGGTGAGCAAGTCACTCGCGCCGACGCTGCGCCTGGGCTGGATCGTCGCCCCGCCCGCGCTTCTCGACGCACTGGCCCACGGTAAACGCCTCGCCGACCGCGGCAGTCCGGGCCTGGACCAACGGGCGCTCGCGACGCTCATCGAGTCGGGCCGCTACGACCGGCACCTGCGACGCATGCGCGCCGAGTACGCGACGCGGCGCGCGGCCCTCATCGACGCCCTCTCCCGGCACGCCCCGGGCCTGCGCGTCACCGGACTCGCGGCCGGCTTCCACGCCGTACTGCACCTGCCCGCCGGCACCGACGAGACGACCCTGATCGACGAGGCTCGCCGCCGAGGCGTCGGGCTGTACGGCATGGCGGCGCTCCGGCACACCGGTGGAACGGCCCGGCCGCAGCTCGTCCTCGGCTTCGGCGACACCGGAGAGCGCGCGATCGAGGCCGGCATCGCTGCCGTCGCCGACCTGCTTCGAGGCAGGTGATTCACAAGGTCGGGGGGCCACGGCCGGCCGGCGCTAGCTGAGCGCCTGGGCCGTGTGGATCAGGTTGATGTGGGTGAACGCCTGAGGGAAGTTGCCCAGCTGACGCCCTTGGACGGGGTCGTACTCCTCGGCGAGCAGGCCCACGTCGTTGGTGAGGGCCAGCAGCCGTTCGAACAGCTCCATGGCCTCGTGCTTGCGTCCGATGATCGCGAGCGCCTCGGCCAGCCAGAAGCTGCAGGCAAGGAAGACGCCTTCGGATCCGGGCAGCCCGTCGATGTCGTTGCTCTCGGAGGTCGGATAGCGCAGCACGAAGCCGTCGACCGTCAGCTCGCGTTTGACCGCCTCGATCGTGCCGATGACCCGGGGGTCCTCCGGCGGCAGGAAGCCGACGATCGGAATGAGGAGCAGCGCCGCGTCGAGCTCACGAGATCCGTACGACTGGGTGAACGTGCCGCGCTCGGGGTCGAATCCCTTGTCGCAGACCTCGGCGTGGATCCGGTCCCGCAGGGCCCGCCAGTCCTCGACCGGGCCGGTGTGGCCGAACTTCCCGACCATCCGTACGGCCCGGTCGGCCGCCACCCACGCCATGACCTTTGAATGGACGAAGTGCCGCCGCGGGCCGCGGATCTCCCACAGGCCCTCGTCGGGGTGGTTCCAGCTGCGCTCGATGAAGTCCATCAGCCTGCAGACGATGGTCCAGGCGTAGTCGTGGGGCGGCATCCCCAGCTTGTGGGCCCGGTAGAAGCAGTTGAGGACCTCGCCGTAGACGTCGAGCTGAAGCTGGCCGGCCGCGTCGTTGCCGATCCGCACCGGCCGGGAACCCTCGTAGCCGGGAAGCCAGTTGAGCGTCTGCTCTGGCAGGCGCCTCTCGCCCGCCACGCCGTACATGATCTGGAGGTCCTCCGGGCGGCCCGCGATGGCGCGGAGCAGCCAGTCGCGCCAGGCGCCCGCCTCGGTGATGTATCCGGACTCGGTCAGGGCGTCGAGCGTCATCGCGGCGTCGCGCAGCCAGCAGTATCTGTAGTCCCAGTTGCGGACCCCGCCGAGATGCTCGGGCAGCGACGTGGTGGGAGCCGCCACGATGCCGCCGGTCGGGCTGTAGATGAGCGCCTTGAGCGTGATGAGGGAGCGGACCGCGGCGGCGCGGCAGCGGCTCGGGAGCCAGCAGCGAAAGACCCATTCCTCCCAGAACAGCCTGGTCTCGGCGAGCTGCTCGACGGGATCGATGTGGTCGGGTTCCGGCTGGTGCGAAGGGTGCCACGTGAACACGAACGCCTGGCGTTGCCCCGCGTCGATGGCGAAGGTGCCGGTGTACCGGTCGCCGCTGTCCTCCAGGTGGAGCGGGGTGTCGATCCAGACCGAGTCGGGCCCGCCGATGGCGTGGAGGCGGCCGTCGAAGCGGCGGACCCAGGGGACGATCCTGCCGTAGTCGAACCGGATGCTGATCTCTACGGTCATGTCCACCGTGCCGGACACGCCCTCCACGATCCGGACCAGGTGGGGGTTGGCCTGCCGGGGAGGCATGAAGTCGATGACCTTGACGGTCCCCGTGGAGGTCTCCCAAACGGTCTCGAGGATCAGCGTGTCGTCGGTGTACGCGCGTCGCGCGGCCATCTCGTACCCGGCGGGGGCCAACCGCCAGAACCCGTTGGACTCGTCGCCGAGGAGCTTGGCGAAGCACGAGGGAGAGTCGAACCGGGGAAGGCAAAGCCAGTCGATCGACCCATCGCGACCGACCAGGGCGGCTGACCGCGTGTCCCCGAGGAGGGCGTAGTCCTCGATCCGCACGTTGACCACGCTACCCGCCGGTGGCCTCGCCAGCACGGGGCGTATACCGATACCGCAGGTCAGCGGGCGGTGCCGGCGATCAGCCGGTGTGCGCCCTTGCGGGCAAGCGCCGCGGCCACGCGCGCGCCGAGTTCGTGTGCGTGGTCGAGGGTGTCCCGTTCCTGGGCGCAGGCGAAATGGCCGCCGTCGCGGCCGAAGACCATGCCGAGCAGGGAGAGTTGTCCGTCCGCCGTGGTGGTGCAGTGGCCGGCGATCGGGCTGTTGCAGCGTCCTCGCAGGTCGCGCAGCATCGTGCGTTCGGCGGTGACGTGGGTGCGGGTCCGCGGGTCGTCGAGCAGGCGCAGAAGCTCGACGATGCCGGTGTCGGCGGTGCGGCACTGGACACCGATGACGCCGGCGCCGACCGCCGGGCACATGTCGTCGAGGGACAGGACCTCGACCGCGCGGTGTTCCATCCCGATCCGGCGCAGGCCCGCGCGGGCCAGCACCATCGCGTCCAGGCGGCCTTCGGAGTCGAAGCGGGCGATGCGGGAGTTGACGTTGCCGCGGATCCGGTCGACGTGCAGGTCCGGCCGCTTGCGCAGGATCTGGGCCTTGCGGCGTACGGCCGCGGTGCCGATGCGCGCGCCCGCCGGCAGCTCATCGAGACCGCGGTACGGGGAACCGGCCGGGAACAGCACGACGTCGTGCACATCCTCACGCGGCAGATAGGCGGCGAACGTGGTGCCCTCGGGCAGCGGAACGTCGCCGGGGACGTCCTTGACGCAGTGCACCGCGACATCGATGTCACCCCTGAGGAGATGCCGGTCGATCTCCTTGAGAAACGTACCCTTGCCGCCCAGCTCGGCGAGATCACCCTGCCACCGGTCCCCCGACGTCTCGATGCCGATCAGCTCGACGTCGAGGTCCTCGCCGGACCTGAACAGCAGGTCCCGGACGTGTTCGGCCTGGGCGACGGCCATGGGCGAGGTACGGGAGCCGACGCGGATACGAAGATCTGGAGGCACCCGCTCAACATACGCTCGCCGTCTCAGAGCCCCGCGGCCCCGGCGCAGATCCCGTCTGTCCGGTTCAACCCGAGTCTCTCTCGGCGACCCGGCCGTCGGTGAGATGGAGACGGCGGGTGGTGCGCACCGCGTTGATCATCCGGCGATCGTGGGTCACCAGCAGCAGGGTGCCGGGATAGGAGCCGAGCGCGGACTCCAGCTGTTCGATGGCGGGCAGGTCGAGATGGTTGGTCGGCTCGTCCAGAACGAGCAGGTTCACGCCTCGCGCCTGCAGCAACGCGAGGGCCGCCCGGGTGCGCTCACCGGGGGACAGCGTCGCCGCGGGCCGGGTCACGTGCGCGGCGCCCAGGCCGAACTTCGCCAGCAGGGTACGGACCTCGGCCGGCGGCGACTCGGGCACCTCCGCGCCGAAGGCGTCCAGCAGCGCGCCCTCGCCCAGGAACAGGGCCCGCGCCTGGTCGACCTCGCCGATGACCACGCCCGTACCGAGCGCGGCGTGACCTTCGGCGAGATCGGCCCGGCCCAGCAGCGCCGCCAGCAGCGTCGACTTGCCCGCCCCGTTGGCTCCGGTGATCGCCACCCGGTCGGCCCAGCCGATCTCCAGGTCGACCGGGCCCAGAGTGAAGTCCGCGCGCCGTACCACCGCGGAGCGCAGCGTCGCCACCACCGCACCGGCACGCGGCGCGGCGGCGATCTCCATCCGCAGTTCCCACTCTTTGCGGGGCTCCTCGACCACGTCGAGGCGTTCGAGGGCGCGCTCGGTCTGGCGGACCTTGGAGGCCTGCTTCTCGCTCGCGTCGGCGCGGAAGTTCCGGCCGACCTTGTCGTTGTCTCCCCCGCCCGCGCCCCGGGCCTTCTTCCGCGCGTTCCGGACGCCCTTGGCCGCCCACTCCCGTTGCGTACGGCCGCGCTCCACCAGGGCGGCGGCCTTCCCCGCGTACTCCTCGTAGTCGGCCCGGGCATGCCGTCGGGCCACCTCGCGCTCGGCCAGGTACGCGGCGTAACCGCCGCCGTAGACGTTCACCTGCTGCTGGGCCAGGTCCAGCTCCACCACCCGGGTGACCGTACGGTCCAGGAACTCGCGGTCGTGGCTCACCAGCACCGCGCCGGCCCGCAGGCTCGTGACGAACTGCTCCAGCCGCTCCAGCCCGTCGAGGTCCAGATCGTTGGTGGGCTCGTCGAGCAGGAAGATGTCATACCGGCTGAGCAGCAGCGACGCCATCCCCGCGCGGGCCGCCTGCCCGCCGGACAACGAGGTCATCTGCTGATCGAGGCCGACCGCCAGCCCCAGCTCGGCCGCCACATCCCCCGCCCGGTCCTCGAGATCGGCGCCGCCCAGGGCCAGCCATCGCTCCAGGGCGGAGGAGTATTCGTCGTCGGCGCCCGCACGCCCGCCGACCAGCCCCTCGGTCGCGGCGTCCAGCTCCCGCTGGGCCTGCGCCACCCCGGTACGACGGGCCAGGAAGCCGATCACCGTCTCACCGCGTCGCCGCTCGGGCTCCTGCGGCAGATAGCCGACGGCCGCCGACGACGGGCTGAGCGTCACGGAGCCGCCCTCGGGGCGGAGCAGGCCCCCGAGAGTGCGCAGCAGGGTGGACTTGCCCGCGCCGTTGACCCCGACCAGCCCGACGACCTCTCCAGCGGAGACGACCAGGTCGAGCCCGGAGAACAAGGCACGGTCGCCGTGGCCGGCGGCGAGGTCCTTCGCGACAAGGGTTGCGGTCATAGAACGCCAACGCTATCCGCCACCGGGCGACCGCCGAACCGGGCCGACGCCCATGCGACGGTGGGCGACCGCGACAATGATCTCGTACGGACATGCGCGGGAACGGCCACAATTGGTAGGCGCCCGTCTTCGATCCGTGAACCTCTCCGGCCCCCGCCGCGTCAGAAGATATGGCACGATCGCGGAAGCACGCACAGCACATTGAGGAGAGTCTTTTGTCGGCGAAGAACGTTACTTTCGGTGCGGTCGCATTAGTGACACTGGGCATCTCCCTGACCGGTTGCAGAGGAGATGCGGTGAACGCCGCTCCGTCTCCCAGCGGCACCGCGACCGCGGCCCAGAAAAGCTCGAAGGCTCCGGTGAGTACGCAGGCGAAGCCCGACGTGAAGTGCACCGGCCAGAACGACTGCCCTCCGGTCCCGGCTGCCGCCGCGTCGTCGGCCACGTTCAAACCGCAGCGGATTACCGCCCCGCCGCCGCCGAAATCGGGGATCGACCATAACGTCGTGGCGCTCGGCACCGTACGGCTGGCAATGGCCGCGAAGCAGACCGCGTACGTGGTCTCGTCGTTGCGCGCGAACGCGGCCACCGTGCGAACGCTGGTGGACAACGAGGTGCGTTGCACCTGGCCGGGCGGCGGCAAGAACCTGGTGATGGGCCAGAACATCTACGCGGGCACGGGTCAGAACCGGCAGTGGGAAGACACCTGGATCGTCACCAAATTCCTGCTGCACCCCGGCGTGGCCACGACGGCCACCTGCACGACGTACGCCAGAGCCGCCTCGCTTTACACGCAGAAATCCTCGGTACGCATCGCGGCCGGTTCATTGCGGTTCGCCGACACGTCGGTCACCAACGCGGCGAACGGCAAGCCGCTCGATAACGAGATCCCCTACGGCGACCTGCCGGTCGACTCGACCCACCGGACCGTACGGCAGCCCGCGCTGCCGATCACCACCACACCGGCCGGGTCCCACGAACTCAACGTCTTCGGCGACGTGGACTATCAGGTATGTCAGCGCACCGGAAAGTGCGACAAGAATGGTTCGTCGACGGCCCGGTTCACCTTGATCGTCAACCAGTGGAACGCGGCGGGCACGAAGATCTGCCACACGGACTCGTCGACGAGCAGCGTCACCAAGACGATCCCGTACTGGGTGCACCACGCCGTAGTGCCGTTGTACACACCGCACTTCGCGGTGTCGAAGGCGCCGGGCTGCGCCCCGGTCTTCAACGCCTACGTACGGGTGGACTGGCTGCGCGGCGACACCGGCGCGGTGCAGGGCACGGCGGTCGGCCTGCCGGACCGGCGCGGCTCCTCCTCGACCCATCGATCGGCGATGAGCCACCTCTACATCGTCCCGGCGTGACCTGATCCCCGGCGCGTACGGGCCCCTTCCACGGTCGGAAGGGGCCTTTTCGCGGATACCGCCGAATTGAGCACGGTCGCTGCCGAGGAGATATCCGGCGCCCTGGCGGGGGGCTCAGTCGCTGGAGGCGACCTTTTCGGGATGGGCGTCGAGCGCATCGAGCACCGCGTCGCCGTTCGCCCTCGCCCACTCGGTCAGCATGTGGATCGGGTCGATCAGGGTCGCCCCGAGCGGGGTGAGTTCGTACTCGACGCGGGGCGGCACCTCGGCGTAGGCGTGGCGGCGGATGAGCCCGTGCGCCTCGAGCCGTCGGAGCGTCTGGGTGAGCATCTTGCGGGAGATGCCGCCGATCAGCTCGATCAGCGCGCCGTGGCGTACCGGCCCCTTGCTGAGGCCGTAGAGCACGACCACCGTCCACTTGTCGGCGATCAACTCGACCGCCAGACGCGCCGGGCAGTCGGCGAGAAAGGGATCGCCGGGACCGAAACCGCTCATGGCGCCAAAGGTACCTGCTGGTTCCTATCGGAAACCTAGCCTGGGTTCTTTCCCACCCAGAGCCAGGAGAGCCATGCGAGTCATCACCCAGCACACGCTCGGCGGTCCCGAGGTGCTCACCATCGTGGACGCGCCCGAGCCCCGGCCCCTCCCGACCGAGGTTCTCGTCCGCGTCAAGGCGATCGGCCTGAACCCGCTGGAGGCGCGCCTGCGCGCGGGCGAGTTCCCGCTGATCGGCCGGCCCCCGTTCATCCTCGGCTGGGACATCAGCGGCGTGGTCGAGGAGGCGCCGCAGACGTGGCGGTTCAGCCCCGGCGATGAGGTGTTCGGCATGCCGTTGTTCCCGCGGGCGGCGAACGCGTACGCCGAGGTCGTGTCGTCACCGGCGTTGCACCTGACACGCAAGCCGGCGTCCCTCTCACATGTCGAGGCGTCGGCGCTCCCGGTCGTCGGACTGACGGCATGGCAGGGCCTCGTCGACCTAGGCGGCGTGACCGAGGGCACCCGCGTCCTGATCCACGGCGGCGCCGGCGGCGTCGGCCATGTGGCGATCCAGATCGCAAAAGCCCTCGGCGCACACGTGACCACCACCGCCGGCGAGAACAAGCGGAAGTTCGTCGAGGACTTCGGAGCCGACGAGGTGATCGACTACAAGACGGTCGACTTCACCGAGGCGGTCCACGACATCGACGTCGTCCTCGACACGATCGGCGGCGACACCGCCGAACGGTCACTCAAGGTCCTCCGCCCAGGCGGCCACCTGGTGACGGCGGTAGCCGAGGAGGATTCGGAACTGGCCAGGAGGTACGAGGCGGCCGGCATGCGCTTCAGCGGCATCGCGGTAGACCCCGATCCGGTCGCCCTGCGAGGCCTCGTCGAACTGGTCGAACAGGGCAACCTCCGCGTCCACGTACAGGAGACGTTCCCGTTCGACCAGATCATCGAAGCACACCGACTACTCGACGCCGGTCATCTCCAGGGCAAACTCGCCGTCACCGTCTGATCCCGTCGCGAACCGACGTCAGGCTCCATCGAGTCGCGGACGCCATGGCCATCCTGGCGATGAGCCGAAGCGGCGCCATATTCGAACAACTCGGTCCCGTCCCCGCCCCAGACGTACGACAAAGATCAAGCGACCTCCGGTTCGAGGTTCGGAGACTACGCCCAGGCAGGATCACGGCCGGTCAGGCCGAGGATGCGGTCCAAGGTGGGTGCGTCGGCCGGCACCGCGACCTCCGGTCCGTACATGCCCATCTCCCGCCCCTGCTCCACGCCCGCGGACACCGTGTCGTGCAGATGCGCCAGCAGGTCGGCGGGCAGTTCCAGCCGCTGCCCGGTCGCGACCGCCAGGTCCCAGCCGTGCACGGCCAACTCGCCGACGATCATGTCTCCCATGACGGGCGCGGGCAACATGTGCGGCGTGCCCATGCTCGTCTCGCCCTTCCAGGCGCTCGGCGGCGCCCACGACGACGTGATGTCGTCCAGCAGGGCGAGCAGGCGGCCGCGCCGGCCGCGAGGTCCACATCGGACTCGGCGGCCGCCGGCTGCGGAACGGACTCCTTGCGGCCGGCTCCCGCGAGCGACGGGCCCCAGAACAGGAGGTGGTCGACCAGTGCCCGCACGTCGTACTCCGCGCACGGAGTCTTGTTGGCGAGCTGGTCGTCGGTGATGGTGCGGGCGACCGCGGCCATGGCCTCGGCCGCGTCAAACAGATGTGACATGGCGGCGACGCTAGGCGGCGCAGGCCGGAGGGGTATTGAACAAAGGCGACATACACTCTGCCGTGTGGGGCGGGACGTTCGTGAGCTGCGGGGTGTGTGGACCAGGTATCAGCGCCACGCGTTCCACGGCCCGTCGCCGACGCTCGCGCCCTGGGTGGATCATTACTGGGAGGCTCGCTGGGACTACGCCGAGCCCTACCGGCAGAAGATCGTGCCGTACCCGGACGTGCACCTGTCGTTCGGCGGCGGCCGCGCGGACGTCAACGGCGTGTGCAGCGGCTACCAGATCAAGGTCCTCGAGGGCCGCGACCACGTCTTCGGCGTCGCGTTCCGGCCGGGCTCCTTCCGCCCGTTCCTCGGTGCCTCCGTCTCGACGATCACCGACCGCGTCGTCCCGGCGACCGAGGTGTTCGGCCCGGACCTGCCCACGACGCTCGACGCGCCGACCGTAGATGCGTTCCTGCTGAGACACCTGCGAGACGACGACCCCCGGGTGCGCCAGGCGGTGGCCGCAGTCGAGCTGATCGCCAAGGACAAGGCCGTGACCAGGGTCGAAAGCCTCGCCGGCGAACTGGGGCTGAGCATGCGGGGGCTGCAACGGCTGTTCGCGGAGTACGTCGGCATCGGACCCAAGTGGGTGATCCGCCGCTACCGCCTGCACGAGGTAACCACACGCATGGCCGCCGGCGGAGCGATCGACTGGGCCGCACTGGCGGCGGACCTCGGCTACGCCGACCAGGGCCACTTCATCCGCGACTTCAAGAGCATGTTCGGCGAGCCACCAACCTGGTACGCACAGCGGTATTAGTCCGCCTCCCCGGATTTGGTGCGAATCGCATGCTTACCTGCTTGTTGGCGTAGCCGATGCTGAGCGTCCCGGCATTACGGGCTCCCTCGATGTCACTGAGGGAATCGCCGATCAGCACGCATGCGGCGGCCTCTGCGGCCAGCCCGTCGACGGCCCGGTAGATCAGCTCCGGGTGGGGCTGAGTAGCCGCAGGTCGGCGTCAGCGCACCCGACGACCACGCGAAGGGAAGCAATCCCCTACGGCCACCCGGCGGACCTCGGCGCTACGGTCGCGTCGCCGTCCATCACTTAGAAGCAAGAGGAGACCGCCGACAAGTTCGACCACAACCATGGCGCGATGCGTCGCTTACCGCGTAAGCACGTGACCTAAGAAACCGCAGCGGGCCATACACCGACATCTGTCCCGAAGACAGAACCAACGCAGACGCAGAACGAGGCCTGACCGCCAACGGCAGCAGACCCTCATCCTGATCATTGGTTAGCGACCCCGTCCACGACCTCAACCCGTGGGGGCTGTGGGGGGCGGAAGCCCCCTACAGCGGAGGGCTCCGGGGGGCGTCCCCCGGACCAGCACAGAGCCGCCTGTCGGAATCGAACCGACGACCTATTCATTACGAGTGAGGCTAGAGGCGTCCAGCGCCGTCCAGATAGATCCGCTGGCCTGGTTTTTCGTGGCTCAGCCGTCCACAGTCGTCCAGGACGGCCCGGGGTCGTTGTTAGCAGATGCGTTAGCAGTCTCGGTACACGCGGCGGTGTCGGAGCCGACGCACGTGGCGCTCGTACTGTCCGGCTCGCGAACGCTGAGCCCGGTCGATCAACAGCTCCCGAGGCTCGCAGGCGGACTCGTACAGCTCGACCTCGAACGGATCGGCATCCCACTCGACAAGGTGCGCGAGAGCCGCCCGATCCTGCTCGACCGTCACACGACGCCGAACCTCATCCCTCCACGCCTGGCCGCTCGCCTCCGCCTCATCCACGACGATCACCGTACGCCGGTTGCCAGGGCAAGCGGACCAGAGCACAGGGCCGGCTACGGCCCGAGCGCCGGAAGCCGCGCGGCAGCGATTGCCCCGAATTCTACCTAACGGTCTTTAGGTAGAAATATATTTCCTCCGCGAGTGCACGCGAGAGTTGAACCGGTATCGCGTTTCCTATTTGCCGCGCGATTTGAATTTTTGTTCCACACCACAGGAATTCATCCGGGAATCCTTGTATAAGGGCAGCTTCGTAGTGAGTGATTGGTCGATCCATATAGGGATGCAGATAGCGTCCCTTTTCAGGCTTAAAAAACTCTGTTCGGATCGTCACTGAAGGGCGATCTATATGCAGGCGACCCATCACATCGCCCGATCCTGTGCGATGCCTTAGCCAGCTCTTCGTTGATAGGTCGGCAGGTGAATCGTATCGGTTACCCCCAGGCGGGATACTCGCATAACGCTTTAGGGAAAGAGGAGTCGGGTTCCGCCGCAGGTGCAACTCGTAAGTCCCAAATACCCCAGGCAGGCAAACGCCAAGCGGCGAACAGACACGCTCCGGAAGTGCGGCAACAGGAGAATATGCATAGGTCTTCTCAAATACCGAGCTAACTGGCACCCACGGCTTGCGGTCGCGCGTATCAAATAGGGTAGGCGGCGCTTGAGGATCCTTGGCGTGAGTGGGCTCCGGATGTTGCAGCGGTATCAAGTCAGGATGACTAGACACCAGATCCCGATGCGTGCCCAACACAATCGCTCGCCTCCTATTCTGCGGAGCACCATAATCCGCAGCATTAAGAACTTTTGTTTCCAACGCATACTCAGATAGCAGACCGCCCGGTTTCGTGGCTTGACGTAGCTGATCATATTCGCGTGATTTGATAAAACGGTCGACGTTTTCAATGACAAATATCTTAGGTGCAAGCACACTTACCATTCGCATGTATTGATAATTAAGCTCGTTGCGCGGATCGTCGGGATTTAGCCGACCAAGAGAAGAAAATCCTTGACAGGGAGGGCCGCCCAATATTATGTCGGGCTGGACAAGTGCAGATTCATTCCAATACTTGATGTCATCGACAAATATCTTATCGACAGTAAGCACGTCATCCGCGAAGTTGGCGGCGAACGTGCTAGCTGCAGCGATGTCCCAGTCGACAGCACCAACGGAGCGAAAAGGAGAAGATTTAAAACCGCTGGGCCGAAATTCTCGAAATCCTTGAGTGAAACCACCGCAACCCGCGAATAGCTCAGTGATTTTGATGGCGTGATTCGCCGCTTCCGGAAACAGAGAACGAGAAAGGCCGGCCGTATCAGATTGCATCGCACTTCCTCTAAGGTGTCGGGGAGCGTCAGTGACACTACTCCGGAGGGCCGACAACTTAGCTCTCAGGGGAGACGCGGACTGGGATCGCCGAGATCTGGACTGGCCAGCGAACCGGCGCTGGCATCCAGCGCGGGATGTCAGAGGCGGCAGCTACCCTGATGTTCGGCAGCGGGCGCGGGAGGCAGTAGATGGCGGCATGGTTGATGATCGCGGTCGAGGAGCGGAAGCGCGCCGGTGACGGGTACGACGATGACCCGTCTCGTCACTACAGCTGGGACGAACGTGTGCCGAACGCCGCCGCGGTCGCTGTCGGCGACGTGATCGCCCTCTGGGACACCAAGACGCTCCTCGGCGTATCGGTCATCGAAGCGATCGAGAGCGGCTCCGGCATTAAGAACGTACGATCCTGCCCTTTCTGCGGTACAGCCAACGTCGCACGGCGCAAGACCATGACGCCGGACTATAAATGTTGGAAATGTAAGGCCGAGTTCGACGAGCCGATTACTACACAGGTGCAGGTCAAGACATACCGCAGCCGCCACGAAGCAGCATGGATTGAACTGCGAGGAAGTATCGCCGGTGGGGAGCTACGCCAACTCTGTGAGAAACCCGGCTCGCAACTGAGCTTGCGGCGGCTCCGATGGGAGGACTTCCGCGAACGGATCGAGAAGGGCAAGACACCGATACCTCTCGATATCCTCGATAAAACCCACGAGGTCATCGCCGGCGGGCATCGAAAGGCCTCGGTGCGTGTGCGCGTTGGACAACCCGCCTTCCGAGAGGCCTTGCTAACAACCTTCGGCGAGGTCTGTGCGTTCACCGGCCCCACGCCAGCGCCAGCCCTCGAAGCCGCTCACCTCTACAGCTACGCCACCACGGGCAAACACCACAGGGGTGGTGGTCTGTTGCTGCGCCGCGACGTCCATCGTCTATTCGACCTTGGCCTGATCGCCGTCAACCCCAAGACCCACACCCTCGATGTCGCCGCCACACTCGCTGCCTACCCGCACTACGCCCAGTTTCATGGCAAGCCACTTTATGTCCGCACCACCGTCGACCATATCAACTGGCTTACCAAGCACTGGGACATGCACAGGCCCAGCAGTCAGCCATTCTCCTAAAGAATGCCCTCCCACGATAATCCGGCCCGGATCTGCAGACGAAGGAAGCGCCTAAACCTAGGGGTAATTTCTGCCGTCCAACCTCCCGGCGACGGGGACTGCGGCATCTCGGAGGTAGACCCTCACGTCTGACTGTCCGGAAGATCCGCAAGCATTGGTCTCCCGGGAATTTGACCGGTTGCTGGGCCCCATGGCCAATGGCTGACATGAATTTGGGTCCAGTCGAACTGGACCGATCAGGTGGCGGCAAAGTTTGGACCCTTCCGAGACGCGGTAGCGCAGAAATAACGACGATGTCAGGATCATCCATATTGTGACACCACGTGGCCTGGCCATCCGACCGGCCGTCGAGGGACCACCGCACGTAAGCCACCCTGACTGACATCCAATCGCCCCACCGGCTTATTGATGTTTGAGCGGTTAGGGAACCCCCCGCGCGGCCCGCTTGCCAGACGGCTTTGAGGAAGCGCAGAAGATTTGATCACCGGGGCTAATGGCGCGCTAGTGGCACGGGCAGTCGCTGGGGTGTGAGGCACGCGACGCGTTCCTGTCGGCGGCTCCAGTGATGGCTGCCGGGCGGTCGGCGACAGACTCCGGCTTCCACATGGCGTGGGAGCATGCCCGCATGGTCGATGACGTTCGGCTGGATCTTGATACAACCGCCCATGGGGAGATCCGAGTAACGCTGATGTCTCCTTCGTGGGTGCTGCACGTCGAAGCTCCCCGTGTCGACCTTGAACGGTTGGCCGGTATCGCGGACGCTGACTGGAACGCACGTCGTTCTCTGGCTGTAGGAACCTGCACGAACGCGCGGGTGTACTGGTCTGCCGATCCTGACCCCAATGGGGCAGATCAGGCCACGATCCTCATCGGCCACGATGATGAGACCTGGGATATCTGGATAAGAGTCCCCCAGGCGACCGTGCGCAAGATCGCCGAGCTGGCCGCCCAATTTCCCGGAGCCTGATGGCACCAAGCGCCAACCTGGTCATCCCGTTCGCCCTCGTCCCACCCTTCGGGGGAGCGGGCCAGGCCACGGTGGTGAAGGTGGAGCACTCCACGACTGAACGACCTTCGCCACCGTGGCCTGGTCTGCTCGGCTTGTCCTGGGGCGAAGGCGGACGGGATGACCAGGCTTCCACCTCAACCAGCCACCCAGCCCGCCCCGGCGGTGCGGCCATCCCGGAGCCCGAGGCCCCCGCCGGAGGCGATTGAACGGCAGCAGGGTCAGGGCAACTCGTTAGGGCCAGCTCACGTCGGGGATGTCCGCGTGGCTGTGGGTCTCCCGCCGTCGCGGTCGTGGTCGTACTGGTGGCGGGCGAGCAGTTGCTCCCAGGCGTGGGACTGTACGGTTTTCGGCTCTGTCGCTCTTTCGGTGGTGACGCAGGGTGCTGCGATGTCACGATGAGCCCGGTGCAGTCTTAACGATCTTGTGAACACCGTGTTTTCGGGGCTGTCGGCCCTGGTCATCGAGGATGTCGCCGACGAGGGCGAGCTGATCCGAGTGCGGGCCCGCAGCCGGGAGGTTCCCGTAGCGTGCCCGGGATGTGCTGTCGAGACTGCTCATGTCCATGCGTGGTGTGAGCGGACCGTGGCCGATGTTCCGGTCGATGGGCGGCGGGTGGTGGTGGACGTGCGGGTGCGTCGGCTCGCCTGCCGGGACTGGCGGTGCCCCCGGCGGACGTTCCGGGAACAGGTCTGTGGGGTGCTGGAGCGTTATCAAAGGCGAACAGTTCGCCTGTCTGCACAGGTCAGGGCGGTGGTGCGGGAGTTAGCGGGCCGGGCCAGTGCCCGCGTGTTCTTCGCGCTGGGAGTACGGGTTTCCCGTCATTCAGCGCTGCGGGCTTTGCTGGATATCCCGCTGCCGGCGGTGGCGACGCCGCGGGTGCTGGGCGTGGATGACTTCTCGCTGCGACGCTCGCGCACCTACGCGACCGTCCTGATCGACGCTGAGACCCGCCGGCGGATCGACGTCCTGCCCGACCGTAGGTCCGGCACCCTTGCCGCGTGGTCGCGTGAGCATCCGGGCGTCCAGATCGTCTGCCGTGACGGCGCCGCCGGCTACGCCGTTGCCGTGAATCAGGCGTTGCCCGATGCCCTTCAGGTCGGCGACCGGTGGCATATCTGGCACAACTTCGCCCAGGCCGCCGGGAAGGAAGTGGCTGTTCACAGTGGCTGCTGGGCCACCGCCTCCCGGGTGCGCAAACTCGACGACGGAAAGACCACCACCCTGCAGCGGTGGCAGCAGGTCCACGACCTGCTCGATGCGGGAGTCGGCCTTCTGGAATGCGCCCGGCGGCTGAATCCCGCTCTGAACACCGTCAAAAGGTACGCGCGGATCGAGGCGCCCGCGCAGATGCGGCGGGCCCCGCAGTACCGTCCCACGCTTGTCGATCCCTACCGGGAGTACCTGCGTAAACGCCGAGCCGAGGACCCCGCGGTCCCCGTCCTTCAGCTCCTGGGCGAGATCCGGGAACACGGCCACACCGGCAGCCAGAACCTCCTCTACCGCTACATCACCCAGGGCCGCGTCGAAGACGATCAACCCGCCCTCACAACCCCGCAGACTTTCGCGACTACTGCTCACCCGCCCCGACACCCTCAACCCCAGCCAGCAAGAGCTCCTCCACAAGACCACCAACGCCTGCCCAGAGATGAATCAACTCACCGCACCGGTCCGCGCCTTCACCCAGCTCCTCACCCCCGCCGACGACAACGGAGACCGGCTGGAGAAGCGGATCAACACCGCGGAAGAGGTGAACCTGCCGCACGTCCACTCATTCCTCCGCGGTCTCCGACTCGACCAGGACACCGTCCACGCCGCTCTGACCAGCGAACACCACAACGGCGGGACCGAGGGAGTCAACACTAAGACAAAGTTGATCAAAAGACAGATGTACGGCCGGGCAGGCTTCCATCTCCTACGCCACCGCATCCTCCTCCAACAGCCTCACCCTCCGTCACCACCGAAAGAGCGACAGAGCCGACTGGACAGGCCCGACCTGAAACGAGGACCCCAGGCCGTTCGTGTGGACCAAGACCGCCGAGGAGATCCTCAATTCATTAGCCGAATATATCGCCAAGATTTCCGGCGCAGGACACTAGTGTCCTGCGCCTTAAGTTCGTTGATGAATTGTAGGGTTGTCGGGTGGCGGGTAGAGGTCGGCCGGTGGCCGAGGTGGCGTTGACCGGTGACGAGCGTGAGGCGTTGGTGCGCTGGTCGCGGCGGGCCAAGTCGTCTCAGGCGTTGGCGCAGCGGTGCAAGATCGTGTTGGGGTGCGCGGACGGTAAGTCGAATCAGCAGGTCGCGGCTGAGTTGGGGGTCTGGCCGCAGACGGTGGGTAAGTGGCGGAAGCGGTTCATCGAGCGGCGGCTGGAGGGTCTGGTGGACGAGCCGCGGCCGGGCGCTCCGCGGAAGATCACCGATGAACAGGTCGAGCGGGTTGTGGTCGCGACGCTGGAGCGCACTCCGGCTGATGCCACGCACTGGTCACGGACCCTCGATGGCGGCCGAAAGCGGGCTGAGTAAGTCGACCGTAGGGCGGATCTGGAAGGCGTTCGGGCTCAAGCCGCATCAGGTCGAGACGTTCAAGCTGTCGAATGACCCGCAGTTCATCGACAAGGTCTGAGATGTCGTCGGCCTGTATCTGGATCCGCCGGAGAAGGCATTGGTGCTGGCGGTGGATGAGTAGAGTCGACCTGGGGCGCGTTACCGGGATTTCGCCCGGCACGTCTCCCCAGGTCG
>NZ_JBHLZP010000057.1:0-25938 GCF_042429965.1 Actinoallomurus acaciae | reverse complement strand
TCAACCACGCCCCGGCCCACCTCGCGGCCGGGCGGGACGCGTCCGGTGCGCCGGGACGAGGAGGTGTCGTCGGCGCGGATCGTCGCCACCGCGATCTCCGTCGCCGACGCGGAGGGGCTGGCCTCGGTCTCGATGCGCCGGGTCGCCGCCGAGCTCGGCATGGCGACGATGTCGATGTACCGATACGTCGCCGACAAGGAGGACCTGCTGGCGCAGATGATGGACGCGGCCTTCGCCGAGTGGCCGCTTCCCGACGATCCGCCGGAGGGCTGGCGTGACCGGCTGGAGGTCGCCGCCCGGACGTTGTGGGCGATGTTCCGCAGTCACCCCTGGCTCGCGCCCGCCCTCTCGGTGACCCGGCCGCAGCCGGTGCCCCACGCCCTCCCGTACACCGAGTGGGTGCTCGGTTCCCTGGACGACCTGCTCGACGTGCAGATGATCTTCACCACCCACATCACCCTGTTCAACTGGGTGCGGGCCACCGCGATCAACATGGAGTCCGAGGCGGAGGCGGAGGCTCTCAGCGGCCTGGACGCCGAAGAGTGGATGGACGACCAGGAGCCGGCACTGCGGAAGATCCTCGCCGCCGGCCGGTTCCCGATGTTCGAACGACTCTCCCGGGAGGGGTACGACTTCGACCTCGACGGGATCTTCGAGTTCGGCCTGCAACGCCTCCTGGACGGCCTCGCCGTGTTCGTCGGCGAGGCGCCGCGCTGACACCGCCCGGCGGTCAGCGGCGGAGCTCGATGACCTCGACCACGCTCCCGACATCGACGTGGGCGAGCGCGGCCGCCGCCGACCGGTAGTACCCCTTCCCGAGACCGGGCGTCCCGGGGCCGAGCAGCACCCGACGCCATGAGACGCGGATCCACTGCTGCGGGCCATGACCACGGTCCAGGCGGATCACCTCGACGCGCCGCCCGTACCGATCGACCATGACACTCACCGGGACAGCGTATGTGACCTGCGCGAATACCGGTCACCAGCGATCGGGCACCGGTTGCCGCCGCCCGGCACCGCCAGGCACGTAGCAGTCATACCGCCATACGGTGGACAATGGGCGTTCCCCAAGCGCACCGACCGTTCACCGGAGGCGACCATGCCGGATTCCCGACCACTACGGCCGGATGATCCGGAGCAGCTCGGCGACTACCGGCTGATCGGCCTGCTCGGTGAGGGCGGTCAGGGCGTCGTCTATCTCGGCGAGCGGCTCGACGACAACGAGTCCTCCGACGCCGAGCCCGAAGGCGAGAAGGACGGTGCCGCGCCCCGGGAACGGTTCGCCATCAAACTGCTGCGGACCCACCTGAGCAACGACGAGCGGGCGCGGCGCTACTTCGCCCGCGAGCTCGCCGCCGTGCAGCGGATCGACCCTTCGTTCACCGCCCGGATCATCGAGGCCGACGTCGAGGGCCGCGCGCCGTACATCGTCAGCGAGTACGTCGACGGCCGTCCCCTGTCCGACACCGTACGGGCGCAGGGCCCGCTGTCCGGGACCGAGCTGCACGGTCTCGCGATCGGCACGCTGCGCGCGCTCGCCGCCATCCACCAGGCCAACGTCGTGCACCGGGACTTCAAGCCGAGCAACGTGCTGCTCGGCGCCGACCGGCCACGCGTGATCGACTTCGGGATCGCGCGGGCTCTCGACTCGACGATGTCGATGACGAGCGGCGTCGTGGGCACGCCCGCGTACATGGCGCCCGAGCAGCTGAGCGGGCACCGGCTCACGCCGGCGGTGGACGTGTTCGCCTGGGGCGCGACCATGGTCTACGCGGCGACCGGCAGGTCGCCGTTCGGCCAGGACTCGATCCCGGCGATGATGAACCGGATCCTCACCGCCGACCCGGACATCGGCACCATCCCGAGTCCGCTGCGCGAGCTGGTCTGGTACTGCATGTACAAGGACCCGGCGCACCGGCCCACCGTGCCCCAGCTCCTGACCGGCCTCGGCGAGACCACCGCGGCGCCGAGCGTCTTCAGCCCGGCATCGGCACCCGCGTCGCAGCCGGCCATCCTGCCCGCCCCGGCGTCGCCGTGGGGCGCCGGGCCGGGCCAGTGGGAGAGCGGCTGGCAGAGCCTTCCCCCCGACGCGCCGCCGCCGTCACAGCCACCGTCACAGGCGCCGTGGGGCACCCCGCCGCGTGACACGACGCCGCCCCCTCGCGTGCGGAAGAACAACCGCTGGCTGCCGGCGGTCGCCGCGTCCGCCGCCGTCGTGCTGGTGGCCGCCGCCTCGGTCGCCGTCGTACGGCTCGTCCACCACGGCGGTGACCACCCCACGACGGACCCGACGAACAAGTCCGCCGCCGCGCCGACCGCCGACGCGGCGCTCACCAAGGTCGTCAACCCCTCGACCGCCAAGGGCGGGACGCTGAGGCTGACGCAGCCCGAGGACTTCGACTCGCTCGACCCCGCCGACATGTACCTCGCCGGGTCGTGGAACGTCAGCCGGCTGTACGCGCGGTCGCTCCTCACCTATCGGGCCGGAGCCGGCGCGGCGGCGCTGCGCCCGGTCCCCGACCTGGCGAGCGGCCCCGGCCAGGCGAGCGATGACCTGAAGACCTGGACGTACAAGCTGCGTTCCGGCGTGAAGTTCGAGGACGGCACGCCGGTCACGGCCAAGGACGTGCGGTACGCGGTCGCGCGGACGTTCGCGACGGACGTGCACTTCGGCGGCCCGGCGTACTTCCGCGAACTGCTCGACGCCGGATCGTACGAAGGGCCGTACAAGGACCACGACCTGGACGAGTTCAAGGGCGTCACCACGCCCGACGACCAGACGGTGGTCTTCCATCTGAAGAAGCCGTTCGCCGACTTCGACCACCTGGCCGCGCTGCCGCAGACCGCGCCGGTGCCGGCCGCCAAGGACACCGGCGCGCGGTACAAGAACCAGCCGGTGTCCACCGGGCCGTACAAGTTCGCGTCGTACTCGGCGGGCAAGTCGCTGTCGCTGGTCCGCAACCCGGCGTGGAGCCCCGACGGCATCGGCACGCAACTGCCGGACCGGATCGAGGTCCAGTTCGGCCAGACCGCGGACGCCGTCGACCAGCAGCTCCTGGGCGGGCAGGCCGAACTGAATCCGAGCGGCGTCGGGCTGTCGGACCAGGCGCGGGCCAAGGCGCTCGCCGACCCGAGCCTCAAGAAGAACACCGACTCGCTGACCAGCGGATACCTGCGTTACATCGCACTGTCGACCAAGGTCGCGCCGTTCGACAACGTGCACTGCCGGCGCGCCGTGCAGTACGCGGTGGACCGTACGGCGGCGCAGACGGCGGCCGGCGGTGCGCAGGGCGCCGAGGTCGCGACGAACATGGCGCCGCCGACGCTCGTGGGCCGCCAGCGATTCGACCAGTACCCGGCGAGCGCCGACAGGGCGCGGCAGGAGCTGGCGGCGTGCGGCAAGCCGTCGGGGTTCAGCACCACGATCGCGGTCCGGCAGGCCCGGCCGAAGGACCTGGCGGTCGCCCAGGCTGTGCAGATGGCGCTCAAGCGGGCCGGCATCGAGGTCCGGATCCAGCAGTACGACGCCGCGCGGTTCTACACCGACTACGCGGGCAAGCCGTCGTACGTGCACGACCACGACATCGGCATGGTCCTGTCGGTCTGGGGCCCGGACTTCCCGACCGCGACCGGTTTCTTCCCGCTGCTCGTCGACGGCCGGCAGATCACGCCGACCGGCAACAACAACCTTTCCGAGCTCGACGACCCCACGGTCAACGGGCTGCTCGACCAGGCGGACCAGGCCACGGACCAGAAGACGCGTGAGGGCATGACCGCGCGGATCGACCAGGCGGTGATGGCCACGGGCGCCATCGTGCCGCTCGTGTACGACAAGGTGGTGCTGTACCGCGGCACGCGGCTGACCAACGCCGCGGTCAGCCCGGTGTACGTCGGGTACGACCTGGCCACCGCCGGCGTCGGCTGACGCGTCTCGGGCCGCGCTCGCCGCTCCGGATCAGTCGTCGTCCTTTTCGCGGTCCGCCGCGGCGAGCTCGTCCACGGCGACGGCCACGGCGAGGACCAGCGGCACGTCCGGGTGATCGATCTCGATGCCGTAGGTGTCCCGGATCCGGAACCACTTGCGCGAGGTCGTGGCGAGGGTGCCCTCGTCGCTCTCGATCTCGTAGTTCTTCTCGATGAGGTCGCCGGTCGCCGTCCACTCCTGCCCGTCCGCGAGCTCGACCACCATCGAGTGCCGGAGCGGGCTGAACAGCTTCTTGCGGACCTTGGCCACCGTCTCGCCGTCGCGTTCGACGACCATGGTGTCGCGAATGCTGACCATCTTCTTGCGGATGACGGCGAGGACCTCGCCCTCCGGCCCCTTGAGCTCGAACGTCTGGCGGAGCCGCAACGCCTTGCCGTCGATCAGGAAGACGCGCTGTCCCGTCTCGTCCTCGACCCAGAAGTCGTCGCCGATACCGAACACGCGCTCACGCATCATGAACTTCACGCCGCCTGCCATCCCCGGGATGAAGCCGGGCAAACCGGTGACGGCACCCCCGACGCGCCGAGCAGGCGCATTCGTCACGTCGGCGATCCGCCCGCGACATCGAACGATCATCTGACGTTCGGCGCACTGGCCGAGCATTCAGGGGCTTATGCCGCATTACGTGCGGTTTTGACCGACTTAATGAGGATCATCATGTGCCATGACGGATCTTGTGAGCACGGCGCGGCCGCCCGGCCCGCGGCCGATGGCCACGACGGCGCCGGCGTGCTCGACCGGCGGCGGCTGCTGATGGCGGCCGCGGCCGGAACCGCGCTCACCCTCGCCCCGGTCTCCTTCACCCCGGCACGCGCCGCCGCCGGAACGCCCAAGGGCACGCCCGCCGACGGCGACGTCACGCGGACCGTCACCGGGCACCTCGAGACGGGCGCCGCCGACTTCGTCTACCTCCCGGTCGAGGTGCCGAAGGGCGTGCAGAAGATCGCCGTCGAGTACTCCTACGACAAGCCGTCCGTGCCGGCGGGCACGCCCGCCAACTCGTGCGACATCGGCGTCTTCGACCAGCGCGGCACCAAGCTCGGCGGCAAGGGCTTCCGCGGCTGGTCCGGCGGCTTCCGCACCGCGTTCGAGATCAGCGCGACGGAGGCCACGCCCGGCTATCTGCCCGGCCCGGTCGAGTCCGGTACCTGGCACATCGTCCTTGGCCCGTACCAGGTCGCGCCCCAGGGCCTGAACTACCAGGTCAAGATCACCCTCACGTACGGCGCGCCGGGCGCACCCTTCAAGCCGAACTACCCGCCGACGAAGGCCAAGGGCCGCGGCCACGCCTGGTACCGGGGCGACGGCCACCTGCACACCGTGTACTCCGACGGCAAGCGGCTCCCCTCGGAGGTGGCCGCCGGCGCGCGGCAGGCCGGCCTGGACTTCATGGTCTCCACCGACCACAACACCTCCTCCTCGCACGCGGTCTGGGGCGAGTACGCCGACCAGGACCTGCTCATCATCACCGGCGAGGAGGTCACCACCCGGAACGGCCACTGGCTGGCACTCGGCCTGCCCGCCGGCGAGTGGATCGACTGGCGGTACCGCTCACGCGACGACGCCTTCGGCCGCTTCACCCGCCAGGTACACCGCTCCGGCGGGCTCGTGGTGCCCGCCCACCCGTACTGTCCCTACATCGCCTCCCAGTGGAAGTTCGGCTACGACGGCGCGGACGCGGTCGAGGTGTGGAACGGCCCGTGGACCTACGACGACGAGTCCGCGGTCGACACCTGGGACGCCGGGCTCGCCGAGGCGGTGCGCACGGGCGGCCGCTGGCTGCCGGCGATGGGCAACAGCGACGCCCACAGCGAGCCGCAGGTCATCGGCCTGCCGCACAACGTCGTGTACGCCGACGACCTGACCACGGGCGCCATCATGAACGGCATCCGCGCCGGCCGTAACTGGATCGCCGAGTCGGCGTCGGTCCAGCTGACGTTCTCCGCCACCGCCGCCGGACGCCGGGCGGGCATCGCGGAGACCCTGACCGCCCGCGCCGACGCTCCGCTCGACGTACGGCTGGAGGTGTCCGGCGTGCCGAACGGCACCGTCCGGTTCATCACGGACGAGGGCCAGATGCACCAGGAGTCCCTGCCCGCCTCCGGAACGGGCACCGTGGTGTGGCGGACCACGACGTCACTCGCGGCGTACGTACGGGCCGAGGTCCGCCACCCGATGGCCGACGGCGGCCCCGGCCAGGGCAACACGATGGGCCCCGCCCTGGTCTGGGGCCCGATGGCCGCGCTGACCAACCCGATCTTCCTCAAGCGCGCCTGACCCCGACGAACGGCCCGGGACCACCCTCCCGGGCCGGTCGTCACGCGGGGTGGCCGGCCCGGCCGGATGCCGTCTCGATGACCTCGTCCAGCACCTCACGGGAGCGGACGAGGTCGCCGATCATCCGGTCGATGCGGTCGCGCTCGGCGGTCAGGTCGGCGACCAGCCGGGGCGTCGCGATCGTGGACGGCCCGCCGTCGGCGTCGCGCATGCAGGGCAGCAGCTCGGCGATCTTGGCGCTGTGCAGGCCCGCGGCGAACAGCTCCTGGATGAGGATGACCCGGTCGACCGCCCGGTCCGGGTAGTCGCGATGGCCGCCGGGGGTCCGGTCGGACACGAGCAGCCCCTGCTCCTCGTAGTAGCGCAGCGAGCGCTCGCTCACGCCGGTGCGCCGGGCGAGTTCCCCGATCCGCATCTTCACCTCGCGGGCACGAACTTCACATCTGTGGCAGGTTCCACCGTACTCGCCTGGGACGCTCAGACCGCCCGCCGGGCGGCATCACGTGGCTGGTCGTGGGCGCCGCGGCCGGTGCAGGCCGGACAGGTCGTGTCGCACGACGGTGTTGCGGTCGGCGACCGTGTTGCCGAACGCGAACTGCGGCCAGTACCCCAGGATCTCCTGGCGGCTGCGCTCGCTCCACGCCCTGGCCTGCTCGCCGCGCGCCTTGTAGAAGTTCAGCGCGAACCCCTCGGTGTGCAGGCGCAGCACCGAGAACCCGCCCGGGTACTCCTTGACCGCGGCGACCTCCTGCATCGTCACGGCCGGGGCGGCCGGGCTCACCGTCCGGTGGTTGCGGTGCGTGTGGCCCGCGTGGTGCAGGAAGACACCGGGAGTACGGGCGTAGGTGTCCAGGATGGAGGCCGCCTGAGCCGCGTCGAGCGCATTGCTCGGGCTGGTCGGGAACGCCGACTCCTCCACGACGAGCGGGTGGTGCCCGAACACCAGCGTCGGCTGGTCGCGGTGCCCCGCGAGATCGGCGCGGAACCACGACAGCTGCTCGGGCGACAGCGCCCCGGCGTCGCCCCCGCCGCCCGGCTTGTCGTACGTGTCCAGCCCGATCACGTGCAGCCCCGACAGGTCGGTGGAGAAGTACGTCGGCTCGTCGCCCGGGAAGTAGGCGTCGTGGAAGCAGTCGTTGCCCTGCCACCGCCCGGCGCGGCAGGCGGCGTACGGATCGCCGGTGTGCGCCCGGTCGTGGTTGCCGCGCGTGACGAACCAGTCCTCGCGGTACCGGCCGAACCGGCGCAGGAAGTGTCCGGCCCGGCCGAGGTCGGCCGGCACCGCCTCGGCGGAGATGTCGCCGGCCGCCAGCAGGTACGCCGGGTCGTGCCGCGCGACGTCCTCGATCAGGGACTCGAGCATGACCTCCGGGTACGGCGGCAGCCCCGGAACCTGGGAGATGCCGGGGTACTGCGGCTGGCCGCCGACCAGGCCGGCCACGGTCTCCCCCAGGTGCAGGTCGTTGCACAGCACGATCGAGAACAGGAACCGCCCGGGCGGCGGCTGCGGCGTGGTGAAGGAGAACGGGCCGTTCGTGCCGGCGCCGTAGTCGGACGTGCCGACGGCGTTCCCCGCGATGAGGGTGAACGGCGTGGGCGCGGCGAGCCTGCCGTTCGAGCGCGCCTCGTAGTAGTACGTCCGGCCCGGCTCCAGGCCGGTCAGCTCGACGTGGTGGTACGGCGTGCGGGAGGAGACGCCGCCCGCGACGTGGTTCAGCCGGGAGGGATGGGTGCCGTACCGCACCTGTCCGTCGGCGGACGCGGGGGCCATGCGGCCCAGGCCGTCGTCGGTGCCTTCCTGCCCGGTGTACCAGGTGATCACCGCCCGGTCCTCGGTGAGCGTGACCAGTTCCAGGACGATCGCGAGCACCGCGGTCGAACCGGTCTCCCGGGTCGCGGCGCGGGCGGGAGAGGCCGACGCCAGCGCCGCCGCGGCGGCGGCGACCCCGGTCCAGCGGAGCAGGTCGCGGCGCGTGAAGTCACAGCCAGGCATGAGCCGGACGGTACGCCGTCACGGTGCCGAAGTCTCCGGCCCGGCCTGGCGCGCGGGTATCCGTCCGGTAAAGGGTGGACGTCGCGGCAGCCCAGCCCGCGCACGGGTGTCCGCACCCGGCCACGACGCCGAGACGGGCGGCACGCTCACGCGACCGCGGACCGGACGATCACGCCACCGGATCGGCCGCGGAACCCTCCGTACCCTTCCAGCGGCGGCGGAGGGCGAAGGCCGCGGCCTTCGGGCGGCGGTCGCGGGTGAAGACGCCCTTCTTGTTGCCGTCCACGCGGTTGACGCCGTAGCCGGTGGCGAAGTCGGCGAAGTTCCACACGTGCTCGCCGACGACCGAGTCGATCCGGTCGAACACGCGGTGGAACGTCTCCAGCAGGGCGACCTGGTAGTCCTCGGTCCAGGTGCCGGCCGCGACCGAGCGCACGCCGGCCATGGCGTCCGCGCCGTACTCCGTCACGATGATCGGCCTGCCGTGCCGCCGCACCCACTCCCGCAGCTCGGTTTCCAGCTCGCGCTCGGCGGTGGCCAGGTCGCCCGTGTCGATGTACCAGCCGTTGTAGCGGTTGAGGCAGATGACGTCGAACAGGTCGCTGATGACGTCGCGGTCCGGCGGAAGCTGGACCTGGGCGAAGCAGACCGGCCGGCTCGGGTCGGCGGCGCGCGCGGCACGTACGAGCGGTTCGAAGTACGGGCGCGCCTCGGGCCGGGCGGAGTCGGGTTCGTTGGCGATGCTCCACATGACCACGCTGGGGTGGTTCTTGTCGCGGGCGATCAGCTCCCGGATCGCACACAGGTGGGCCGCCCGTGTGGCGTCGTCGACGGCGGCGAAGATGTGCTCCGGGTCGCCCGGCACCAGCGTGTGGGCGATCTCGAAGTTGAGCCCGACGGCCGGCGTCTCGTCGATGACGACCACGCCGTGCCGGTCGGCGTACTCCAGCACCTCCTCGGCGTACGGGTAGTGCGAGGTGCGGAAGGAGTTCGCGCCGATCCAGTCCAGCAGCGCGAAGTCGTGCACCATGAGCACGTCGTCGTGGCCCTTGCCGCGCACCGCGTTGTCCTCGTGCTTGCCGAAGCCGCGAAAGTGGAACGGCTCGCCGTTGATGAGGAACCGGTCGCCGTCCACCCGTACGTCGCGCAGGCCCACCGGCAGGACGTACTCGTCGGGATCGTCGCCGGCCGTCCGGACCGCCAGCCGGTGCAGGTGGCCGTGGCCGGGCCGCCACAGCGTCGCGTCCGCGACCTCCAGCGTGCCCTCGGCGGTGGCGGCCCGCGCGCGTTCGGTGCCGTCGGCGTCGGTGAGCACCACCTCGGCGACCTGCCCGCCGGCGACGTCGACGCGGTAGCGCACCCGGGCGTCGGCCCCGTCCACCTCCGTCGTGACGGTGATGTCCTCGACGTACACGCGAGGCGTGGTGTACAGCCAGACCGTACGGTGGAGCCCGGCGTAGTTGAAGAAGTCGTGGAAGTACCGCTGGCGGCGGCGCCCGTCCGGCAGGACGTCGACGATGCCGGGCGGGATGGAGGTCAGGTCCAGCCGGTTGTCGACCACGACGGTCACTCGCGCGGTCTCGCCGATCCGCACGTGCCCGGTCACGTCGCACTCGAACGGCGTGTAGCCGCCCTCGTGCCGCCCGATCTCGACGTCGTTCCACCAGACGACGGCGCGGTGGGCGGCGGCGTCGAAGCGCAGCACGACGCGGCGCCCCTCCCACCCGGCCGGCACCCGCACGTGCCGCTGGTACCAGACGTCGCCGACGTGCTCGTGGGCGTCGCGGGTCGCGGGCACGTCGTTGTAGCTGGCGGGCACCGGCATCTCCGACGCGCCGGGCAGGTCGCCGCGCCACCACTCCTCGGCGCGTCCCCGGTCGCCGGGGTCGAAGGCGAAGGACCAGAGCCCGTCGAGGCGGACATGTTCGCGGCTGGGCGTCTCCTGGGGACGGAGCACAGGTGCCTCCGTGGGGCGGTCGAGGCGGGTCCGGCACCCGAATCTAACCCACGAACTCGTCCAGCCTCGGTGCCGCGCGGCGCGTCCGCGTGCCGGTGGTGGCGAACGGCGAGTAGCGCGGCACCCAGCGCAGCAGCGCGATCGCGGCCAGGATGCCGACCACGCCCATCGTCTCGATGCCGGCGGCGAGGCTGCCCACCCCGGCCGCCGCCGAGACGACCAGCGGCCCGGCGGCCGTGCCGGAGTCCGAGCACAGCCGCCACACGCCGAGGAACTGCGAGCGGGTCGCCGGCGGCGCGACGTCGGCGCCGAGGGTCATCAGGAGCCCGCTGCCGATGCCGTTGCCGAACCCCATGAGCATGGCGACCATCGCCAGCGTCGCCGGCCCGTGGGTGAGCGGGAGCACGGCCTGGGTCGCCCCGAGGACCAGCATCGACGGGATGGCGATCCACAGCCGGCCCGCGCTGTCCATCACCTTGCCCGACGGGTAGAAGGTCAGGGTGTCCACGAGGCCGGCCAGCCCGAAGACGATGCTCGCGGTGGACGGGCTCAGGCCGAGGTGGTCGGCCCACAGCGGCAGCACGGTCTGCCGGGTGGCGCGCACGGAGGCCACCAGCAGCACGGCCAGCCCGAGCGTGAGGAAGACCTGCCGGTGCCGCATCACCACCGAGCGCACGGACACCGGGTCGCGCTGCGGCCCGCGCACCGTCGCCGGGTCGGCCACGTCGGGCACGAGGAGCACGACGAGCCCGGCCACGATCGCGCAGGCCAGGGCCAGCCAGTAGATGTCGCGCACCGGGCGGCCGTGCACCACCGCGGCCCCGATGAACGGCCCGGCGAACGCGCCGACGCGCGTCATGCCGCCCAGCGTGGACAGCGCTCGTGCGCGCAGCCGTTTGGGCACGACCTCGGTGAGGTACGCCTGCCGCGCGAGGATGAAGACCGCGTTGGTGGCCCCGGTGGCGGCGATGCCGATCGCCAGTTCCCAGAGCGTGTCGGCCAGGGCGCAGCCGAGCAGGGTGACGATGGCGACTCCGGCGGCGATGAGCATCGCCCGGCGGTCGCCCACGCGGGCGGCGAGAGCCCCGGCGGGCACGTCGCCGAGGATCTGGCCCACGCCCAGCAGCGCGAGCACCAGCCCGGCCATCCCCACGGAGGCGCCGAGGCCGCGCCCGCTCAGCGCGATCATCGGGGCGAGCGAGCCCATGCCGATCTCGAAGATGAGCGTCGGGAGGAACACCGCCGGTGCGATCCTGAGCAGCGAGACCGGTCGGTCACTCACCTGGCGGAGCCTCGCTCTCTTCACCGGATCCGGGTCGCGGCAATGCCCTGACATGGTATTCCGTGACCTGCGACCGGTTGCCGGCGGCCCGGTCAGGACCCGAACACGACCTCGTGACCCCGCTCCTCCGGCGCCGCGAAGGCGAGCAGCCGGTCCGCCTCGGCGGCGACCGCCTCCCGCTCCGTCTCGCCGAGCGGCCGATGCGGGTGGATGACGACCCGGGCCGACGGGCCGTCGCGCCGCAGCCGCCACGTGCCGGCGACCCGGCCGTCGACCAGGACGGTCGGGCACACCAGGGACCCGACGCAGATCCGCTCCCGGTCGGCGTCGCTCATCAGCCGGCGACGGTCGGCGTGGGCGAGGACCAGGTTGTCGAACTCGGGCAGGAGCCGGACCGGCGCGGGAACGTCCTGGCCGGGCAGCGGCGCGTCCGGCACGTCGTACAGCAGGGCGCCTCTCTCGTCGCGGAAGGTCCGCAGCGGCATCCGTTCCATGACGTCCCGCAGGCGGGTCAGGCCGGAGAACGTCTGGACGTCCCGCACGGTGGCCGGACCGTACGCCGCCAGGTAGCGGCGGACCAGCGTCGCCGGGTCGGGGTTCGCGGTGACCGGCCGGCCGATCCACTCCTCGGCGAGGGCGAACCGGGTCGCGCCGCCGGTGCGCCACAGGCCGGTCGGCGGCGGGTGCACGATCCACAGGAGGCACTGCGTCGACCAGGCGAGGGCTTCGGCGTCTCGCCCGGGGAAGCGCTCGGCCAGGAGGCCGCGCAGCTCCGGCCGGGTGAGGGTACGGCCCGCGAGCAGGTCGCCGGCCACCTCGGCGAGCTCCTCCAGGTCCACGCCGGCGGTGCGCCGGCCGAACCCGGACCGCCGCTGCCGCAGGCTCGCCGCGTGGGTGAGGGGCCGCAGCCACAGGTAGTCGTCGGCGGTGGTCAGGTGCTGGGTGCCGCGCAGCGACCCGGCGCGTACGACGCGGCGCTCGGCGAGCAGGGCGGACAGCGTGTCGATCGCGAACGGCTCCAGGCGCGACCACAGCCCGAGGTACGGCGCGTTCGCCGCCTGCGCCTGGAGGCCGACGAGGTGCCGTACGGCGTCGACCGCGGTCAGGTCCGAACGGCGGAGCAGGAGCTGCCGGGCCAGCGTGGCCCGGCCGAGCTCCCGATCACTGAGCACACGCGCCGTCATCGCGATGTCCGGCGGAACGGATCGATCGTCATGGCGAGCACGGTAGGAGCCATTACGGCCGGATTCCGTCCTCAATCCGAGGGGCGCCCGCGCCGGGCGGGCACCGGAGCACGGGCGAGGGCCGTTCGCACTCGCGTTTGGGACATACCGAAAATAATATTTCAATGCACACAAGGGACCTAATCCGCATAGGACCCCCGCCTTTTACAAAAGCAGCGTCGGCGAAAAGCCCGCCTGGGGAACCGATAGAGATTCCGTTAAGCTTCTTATCTCGCTGCTTCTTCGACGTTATCGTGGTTTGGGGTCGGCAAAGGGGAGTCCTCACATGTGGCGGCAGACCAGGTGGTCGATGGTCGCCGCCCTGCTGGGAGCCCTCCTCTACGGCCTGGTCGCCTCCCCCGCCCAGGCCGACGGGACGGGAGACGCCCAGACGCTTTACTGCGCCGAACCGGCAAATACACGTCCGCTTGTGGACACCGCGGTGGCGCTGGGCCTGGCTCTCCCGGGAACGCACGCCAAGCCGCTTAAGGTCAACGGGCGCGATTTCACGGTCAAGGACTGGACGCAGGCCTTCCCCGCCGATTTCGGCCGCGCCTGCGCCGCGCTCGTCGCGGTCCGAAAATTGCCCGAGGCCTCGAGCGGCTGGTCCGGCGATCTGGTCAAGACGGTGATCGGGCTGATTCCCGTCGGCGTCGGCGCGCTGCTCGCGCTGGGCTCCGGCATGCTGACCACGCGGAAGGCGGGCGCCGAGCGGGAGGCGGGAGAGCTCCACGCCGCGGTGACGGCCTACGAGCGGGCCGCCCGCGACTGTCTGATCGGATGGCGTCAAGGCCAGGGACGGTCCCGCGAAGCGGCCATGGACGCGCCGCTCAGCGGCCTGCTGGCCGAGCTCCAGCGCTGCAAGAGCCGCCATCCCCGCTGGAGGCTCGAACGGCTCATCACGGCGATCAGGACACTCGACCGGGACATCCGCGAGGCCGACTGGCCGACCGGGCCCGCGGCGCTGAGAGACGCCACGCAACGGTTCCTGGATCGCCTGGAGGCACGGCACGCCGACGTCATGGAGGTCGTCTCCCGGCTCGACCGCCCCTGGCGGCGGCACGGACCGGTGAAGGCCGGGCAGGTCGCGACGCCGCCGGACGCGCCATGAGCCCCGCCGCCCCGGACCAGCGCGTCAATCCCTTCCGCAGGAACGAGGGGCACACCATCCCCAACCCCCCGCTGAAGTGCGCCCATGACGAGCACTGCGCGTGCCATGTCGACATCGACCATGCCGGCGAGAGCTACGAGCTCTTCCAGACCGCGCTGACCGGTGTCGGCACGTTACAGAACGCCGGCCTCTTCGTCGCGGTGGGCGGCCCCACCGGCTGCGGAAAGACCTCGCTGGTCAACCGGTGCGCCACCTGGGCCCAGAAGAGATTGGAGGCCAAGGGCGCCAAGACCCTCCTGCTCAATTTCAGCGGCCTCGAACGCGACGGGCAGACCATCGACCGGCGCGTCCGCAAGGTGGGCACCAGGATGTACCAGGAGATCTCCCGGAACCAGATGTTCGTCAAGGGCGACCTTCCGCAGATCGACCGGAAGATCGATCTGGAGGAGCTCACGTGGACGCTGAGCAACGCCATGAAGCCCGAGACCGCCCTCATCGTCGTCGCCCCGCCCGCCGAGCGATCCTCCGAGGTCGCCCAGTACTGGGCGGCGACCCAGCGGAGGATGCTGCTGTTCTCCGAGTCATCCGACGAAAGCCTCCAGCGACGTTGCGAGAACGAATGGAAGATCAACGAAGTCGCGCAGCCCGTCTATCTGAAGACCGGACCGCTGCGAACGGGCGACGGCACCGTCTTCCGCGACGCCCGAATCAATGTTCCGGGCCTGAAGGAAACCTTTCCCGATCTGGACCCCGACGCCATTGACGAACTCACTGGAGGTCAAGAGTTGTCCATCGGATTTGTGCAAACGCTGCTGTGGAAGATCTACGAACATTATAAGAGTAATCCGTGGCCGACCGGAGATACAGTGAGGCTGGATGACTTGACAAGCTTCATCAAGAGAGAGATCTAGAGGGGCAGGCGGGATAGTTGTGATGAATGCCCCTAATCCGCGCGAAGAACAGCTAATTGACGACAACCCCTTCCCCCGCCCCTCAGCCGACCCGTGGGAGCTCGACGTCGAGGTCGTCAGCGTGCCGACTCCCGCGATCGACGAGTCGATGCGCCTGCTCGACGCCCACCTGGCCGAAGACGGCCCCGAGGGCGTCGTCCTGGCGGTATCGGGTGACTACGGCACCGGAAAGACCCACCTGGCGACCCGGTTACTTCGCAAGGCACGCTCTCTGCGCAGCGATGACGCGCGCTACGCCTATGTCGGTGCACAGGAGGGCGGGTTTCATACTCTTTATCGCGGCAACTTTCTTGCAACTTTCAACCGTGACGACGTGATCCGCCATATCCGCGAATATTACGCCCATATCGTGGCCGACTCGCTGGAGAATACCGGATTTCCCCCCGAGGTCACTCGTCGCCTGCGAGAGCTGGAGCTCGATCCGCAGCATTTCGTCACGCAGTTCAACCTCGCCGAGAGCACGTTCCTCCAACGGCTCAACGCGGACCTGGCGAAGGTCACCCGTAATGAGGAGTACGGCACCGCCCTCATGCTCCTGCTCCGCAACGACCTGGCCGACCAGGTCTGGGAGTGGCTGCGGGGCGAGGAGCCCGACCCCCTGCTCCGCGAGCGGGGCATCAACAGCCGGATCGACGACGAGCCCCGGGCGCTCGAGGCGATGGGGGTGCTGGCGCTCCTCTATCGCGGCCGGTCGCGCCACTTCGTCCTCGTCTTCGACGAACTGGAGAAGGTGCTTCCCAGTTCGAGCCGTCCCCCCGCGGAGACGATCGCGGCCTTCCGCGCGCTGACCGATCTCGCGACGCGTCAGGGGATCTTCCTCGCGCTCTGCGGCCTGCCGGAGTTCCTGGAGGCGATCGGCCAGAACAACGCCGAACACGCCATCACGGCGACGATCTCCACGGACGACGGCCTGTCCGAGGAACAGGTGCTCGGCTACATCGAGCAGAGCATGGCGGCCACGAGCTACGGGCGAGGGCTGGGCCCCTTCAGCGCGGACATCGTCCGGTTCATCTGCCTGCTCACCGGGGGCAACGCCCGCCGGGTCGTCCAGATCTGCCAGTCGTGCTACCGCATGGCGCTCGAGAGCCGCCGGGTCGACCGCTCCATGGTCCGCCGGGCGGCGAAAGGCAGATCCGAGGTCGTCGACGAGCGGACGGTCCGCAAGCAGATCGGCGCCGAACTGCAGAAACAGGCTCGTGAGTACCACACCGACCACCCGGTCGGAGGCGAGGACGGTCCACGCGCGCCCTACTGGGTTCCCGTCTACGACACGGGATGCGCGATCTTCGTCACCGACTCGGTCATGGACGAGGCCGACGCGGAGCGGTTGATCGCGAACGCCAGGGCGGTCCGCTCGACGGCGCCCCGCAGCAGGACCGCGCTCATCGTCAACGGCTTCCTGGCCGAACCGGTGCGCAGGGACCTGGAGGAGCGTTTCTCCGAGCCGCCTCTCATCTATGCCAGGGAGCGGTTCTCCGAGGACTTTGAGTTCCTCCTGCGCCGGCTGACCGGACCGCTGGAGGCCGCCGAGGGCGAGACGGCCGTGATCCGGGCCAACATCAGCCGGCTCGCGGTGGCGCAGACCAACGCTCAGCGCTACATGGAGGAGCTGGCGCTTCAGGTCGAGTCGATGCGCGACACGACGGAACGCCAGTACGCCGCCCTGGCCCGTGATCTGCAGGGCCTCGATCCGCGCCGCCGCCACCGGCCGCTGCCCGACCACGTTGAGGCGATCTTCACGGAGGCGGTCACCGAACTGGAGGCGCTGACCGGCCTGGACACCGCCCTGAGCGAGATGTTCGGCGCCGAGTCGCCGGGGAGCATCAGCGGCGTCCTGCTGCGGCTGCACAACAGCGAGGCCGTGCGCACGGTCGGCGTCGCCAAGCTGACCGAGGCGGTGGTCACGGCCTTCCGCACCGCGGTCGAGGAGTGGTACGGGCAGCTGGACGGGCCGCCCAGCGCGGACCGGCTCGAACGGCTGACCGTGTTCTGCCGCGCCTTCGACACGGTGCTGGAGGATCTGCCCATCTACCAGCTGAACACGCTCAACGACCTGCTCCCGCGGCCCTCATCGCGGACCGCCGTCATCGAACAACGCGCCCGTTCGCGCCGACAGATCGACATGTACGCGCTGCTCAGCGAGCTCGGGCACCGTGTGCGGCAGGCCTTCTCCGGCGCGGGCCCGGGCGGGCTCCACGGCCACTGACGGGGCGCGCCGCGCGTACGCCCCGTTGGTGACGAGGTAGAGCAGGTTGATGACCAGGATGGCGGGGGCCACCACGGCCACCGTTCCGCCGAACGTGGGCTCGAGGAGCAGCGCCAGCACGATCGCCGTGATGCCGTTCTGCTGCGCCAGCGCGAGGTACACCGTGTCGCCGGTGCTCTGCGAGCGGGTCAGCGGAAGGCTGACCACCGCCTGGGCGCCGAACGCCGCGAGGCCCAGGACGAGCCCGGCTCCGGGCGAGATCCCCAGCGAGAGGATCAGGCCGAGCAGTCCGGTGGCGAGGACGAAGGCGAGGTCGACGGCTCTGTCCAGCAGCCGGCCGACGGCGAGCGGTCGCGCGGGGACGACCGGCCGTACGGCCAGGCCGACGAGGGCCACGGCCAGC
Organism: Actinoallomurus acaciae; assembly: GCF_042429965.1. Classification (NCBI taxonomy): domain Bacteria; kingdom Bacillati; phylum Actinomycetota; class Actinomycetes; order Streptosporangiales; family Thermomonosporaceae; genus Actinoallomurus; species Actinoallomurus acaciae. The sequence goes on along the minus strand of NZ_JBHLZP010000057.1, from coordinate 8,530 downwards.
ATCCACACCTGCCAGACCGCGACGACGACCGTGCCGGTGAGCAGGAGGCAGGTGACCACCAGCCGCGGCCACGGGCGGAGCCGCCGCACCCACAGATAGATCAGGAACACCACACCGGCCAGCAGGACGTTGCCCAGGAGGTCGAGGGCGAAGGACCCGGGCCCGCCGAGGTCCAGCGCCGCGGCCGACCCGTCGTGCCGCGCCGACAGCGCCAGGGCCGCGACATAGATCGTGAGGAGCGTCGTCACGGGGTCGTCGAAGGACGCCCACGCGAGAAGCAGCCCGCGTCCGCGCGAGGACAGCCGGGAAGAGCGGCCGAGGGCCACCACCGACAGAGGATCGATCTGCGCCACGGCGATCCCCAGCACCAGCGAGCCGGGCCTCGGGAAGAACGCGAGCATGGCGGCGCTGATCAGCGCGGCCTTCAGCACGACGCCCACCGTGACGGCGAGGACGACGGTGCGCAGGTCCGTACGCAGGTGCTCGAGGTCGATGGCATGCGTACTGCCGTAGAGGCCCAGCGCGAGGAGCGCCGTCACCACGGGGGGATAAACACCGCTATTGAGTAACGCCCCAACATGCCCGAAGTATCCGCCCGCAAGAACGCCTAATCCGACTATTGCCAGCATCAACACAAATCGCTTCGCCATGGAGCCGGACACTTCCCGCGAGCAGGGGACAAGGCAATGACGACACTGTCGATATGAGTGTAGAATATTGTCAGACGGACGGCAATTGTTACTGTCCGAAACCCGCCCCAGCGCCGACAAGGTCCGCGACCAGCTCTCCCATCCTCCGGTCGGACTGGCTCACGCGCTTTTGATTGACGGTCACGCCGACGAGGTAGTCGCGCGGACCGAGGCGATAGTAATAAAGCGCGCCTTGTTCGACATCCAGCACAATGCGCAGCATTCGGCCGCGGATCGCCTGACGGGCGAGCTGGCTCAGCTGCCGGGTGAAGGTGGCGAACTCCTCGGCCACGTGCCGGTAGAGCGTCCGCATCGCCCGGGGCGGCAGATGCGGACGCAGCTCGACGATCTGCTCATGGTCGAGGATGTCCGCCTCGGCGACGATGTCTCCCGTCCGGCAGTGCGCGAGGTAGACCAGTTCGTCCGGGCTCAGCAGGTCGGGCAGCCGGCCGCCCAGCGTGGACAGGGGCGAACTCCGCCGCTGGAGCGCGGAACGAACGGCATCGTCGCGCGGCGGCCCCTCCGGCGACGGCGGATCCACGGTCGGCAGGGCGGTCCTCCAGCCGCCGGGGTTCAGGGACGGCACCCCGAGCCTGTCGCGGATGCCGTCGGCGATGCCGCTGACGAACATGTCGGCGTCCCGAACGATGCCGACCTGCGGCAACACTCGGGCCGCCCGGCCCTTCACGGCCGCCGCGGCCCCGAAGACGATCGCCAGCACGTAGTTCTTCGGTGTCGCGGACACGCAGAACATGGCCCCGCGCTCCGCGTGCAGCACCAGGCGGATCAACCGGCCCGTCTCGAGCTCGCTCAGCCGCTGGTCCAGGGCCGTCATCATGAAGGCGAGCTGCTGCGCGGCCGCCTGGTAGAAGTGCCGCCGGTCCGGTGACGCGTCGGACCCGCTCGAGAAGAGCTCCTGGTCATCGAGCACGTCCACGGCGAACTCATAGACGCCGTGGTCGTACTTGGCCAGGTAGTGTGGCCCTCCCCACCGGCATACGTAGTCGTGAAAGGCACTGACCGTATCCTGCTCGGCGCTGCGGCTTCCCGCCCATTCATGGACGCTCGCGCGATTTGTGCGATGCTCCCCCATCGCCGCCTCCTTCACAATCGCATTTCCCCGTCAGATGATTGGAATATCTAGGTAAATGGCGGACGTAATGCCCGCTTCGGTCAGATCTCGACCTGTCTCGAGCGCCTCGGCGGCGATCGCGGTATAGGGGTGTTCGTCCCCGAGGTAATCGAGCATGTCCGCGAGCGTCGTCTCGTGCAGCCGCAGCGCCTCGTCGGACCGGCCGAGGCCGGTCAGCGCGCGTGCCTCGTGCAGCGCGGCCATCATCGCCCACGGATGCTGCTCGCCGAGTGCGCCGACGAGCCGGCTCCTCGCCTCCCGCACCGCCGTGAGGGTGTTCTCGGGCGCCTCCATGGTGCTCTCGAACAGGCCGACGTCGAGGCGGCACAGCTGGACGAACGGATGGCCGGGACCGTACGTGGCGCCGAGGCCGTCGAGGAGCCGCCGGCCCAGGTGTGCGGCCCCCAGGTGATCGCCGCCCTCGTCGAGCTCGATCGCCTGGCTCAGCTCGGCGGCCAGGGTGCTGGGATGGTCGGAGCCCAGGACCCGGCGGTATCCGCGCACGGCCTTTCGGATCTTCTCGTCCGCGGCGTCGATCCCCCGCTGGCGGTCGACGATCGCGAGGCTCCTGAGCAGGTCGATCTCGCTGAGCCGGTCGGGCGTCTTGCGGTCGCGGGCCTGGCCGAGACTCACGGCGAGCAGACGCCGCGCCTCGTCCCTCCGCCCGTTCGCGAACCTGTAGTCGCCGACCCGGCGGGCGAAGCGCAGGGCGATCGGGTCCGTCTCGCCGAACTCGGCCACCTGCTGCTCCCACGCGCGTACGGCCGTGTCCTCGGCGAGCTGGTGCTGGCCCGTGAGGAAGGCGGCATCGGCGAGGTTGCTACGGGCGATGACCGTGTCGCGGTGGCCGTCGCCGAGGAGCAGCCGGGTCTCCTCGTAGATCCCCTCGATCTCGCCCAGCGCCTGGGCGAACTGCCCCAGGCCGCGCCGGTCTCCGGTGCGCCCGCGGCCCGCGGTCAGTGCCCAGTAACGGCCCGCGGCCTCCGCTTCGCGCAGGATCGTCAGCGCCTGCTCGCTCGCCCGCAGGGCGTCCTCGAACCGGCCCAGGTCGCGGCGGAGGTTGGCGACCTGCACGAGCAGACGCCCCTTGAGCAGGTCGTCCGGCCAGGCCGCCAGCAGCCCCTCGACCGTCGGGAGCATGAGCGTCCAGCTCCCCCGGTCGCCGGTGGTGTACTGGAACCGCACCTGCTCGACGAGCCAGCGGCGCGCGTGGGGGTCGAGGCTCTCGGCGGCCCCGGACGGGCCGAGATGCCGGTGGAGCTCGGAGAACACCTCGCGGTGGAGGCTCACCGGGCCGTCGGCCTCGGGCGGCACGATGTCCGCGAGTGCGCCGACCGTCTGCTTCCGCCGTTCGGCCGCGTCCTCGGGCGAGAGGCGGTCCCGGATGAGCTCCTGCACCCTCCGGTGCACCCGGATCCGCGGGTCGCGGCTCCACTGGACGTCGGCCAGGCCGAAGCGCACGCAGAGCCGCAGAAGCTGGTCCAGCACCATGTTGTCGACGGCGATGAGCTCTCCGCCGTTCGGGCCGGCCGCGGCGGAGAGCCGCCCGAGGAACGGCGCCGACGCCAGCAGCCGGTGGCTGGCGCCCTCGGGGGCGAGCCAGGCGCAGAGTTCGAGCAGCCGGCCCGTGAGGTACCCGAGCGGGCCGTCCTCCATCGACTCGAACGTGACGTCCAGACAGGCCGCGGTCGCCTCCGTCCCCGAGGTCCGCACCCGCTGGGCGACACGCGCCTTGAACTCCGTCACCGCCCACGCCGTCGCGCCGTCGGTGTCGAGCGCCCTGATGGCCAGCAGGTAGTCGACGGCCTCGCGGATCCACGCTCCGGCCAGCCTCAGCGCGAGCGGCAGCCCCTGGGCGATGCCGACGACGGTCTCGGCGTGCTCGTCCGACAGCCCGTCGATCCGCTCGCGCAGGAAGCGCTTCGCCGGGCCGGTGTCGACCGGCGCGAGCCGGTCATCGGCGCCCTCGGCCGTACGGCTCGTGACGAGCACGTGGCCGGGGCCGCCGGACGGGATGAGGTCATCCAGCGCGGCGAGGTCGTCGGCGTCGTCGTAGACCAGCAGCCAGTTGTCCTGCCCGGAGGAGCGCAGCGCGGTGACGACGGCCACCGCGGGGTCGCCCTCCGGCGGGACCTGCAGTCGCCCGGCCAGGGCGTTCAGGTCGAGCCGCGCGAGCTCCGGCGTGCGCGCCGAGATCCACCAGATGATCTTGTAGTCCTCGCCGAAGGCCCGGATGTAGTGCTCGACCATGGCGGTCTTGCCGATGCCCGGCGGGCCGCCCAGGACGTACGGCTCACAGCCGTCGACGTCGCGCGTCAGCCGGTCGCGCATCACGGCCAGGTCGCCCTCGCGCCCGACGAACGGGCCGTCGTCGGACAGGACGTGGTTGGTGACGACGCCGTCCGGAGGCGGGTCGAGCGGGTACGCGGGGACGAAGCCTGCGGGCGGCGGGGCGACGCCGGACACGAGACCGAGGCGGCCCTGTAAGAGCCTGATCGCCTCGCGTTGGTCCCGGCCGACGAGGTTCAGGGCGAGCGTCGTGTCCGGCAGCCGCTCGGCGACGTCGTCGGACACGCAGAGCACGAGGTCCGGGTCCGTGCCGGGCCGTCCGTCGGCGAGCGCCGGCAGCAGGCGGTGCGAGGCGATCACGATGACCCGGCCCGTGGCCTGCTCGCCCTCCGCGGCCAGCGTGACGTCGGCGCCGAGGCGCCGCAGTTGCGCCTGGACCCAGTCGGCCCAGCGCCGGTCGGCCCGGTCGTGGACGACCGTGAACCGCTCGGTCTCGCGCGGCTCGTCCAGGCCCACGGCGATGCGGTAGTTCGCGCGCAGGGCGGCCTGCAGTTCGGCGTGACCGGTGACGGCGCCGCCGGTGAGCCGCTCGACGAGCCGGGCGTACGCGCGGACCACCTCGCTGCCCGGCTCCTCGGCCAGCGTGGCGAGAATGGACCGGCCGGCCTGCCGGGACAGGAACGGGACGGCGATGACCTCCTTGCCGGTGCCGGGCGGCGAGCCGAACAGCTGGGCGAGGAGGCCCGCGTCGGCCTGAGCGGGCTCCGGCCCCGCCGTACGAGGGCCGGACTGCAGCGGCAGCAGGTCGATCCCGGCCGCCGCCTGCGTCTGGATGGACTCGGCGAGGTTCGCCGCCTGAAGGGCCGCCGGGCGGCCCGGCCCGAAGACCACGACGGCGACGTCGCTGCCCCGGGCGATGACGTCCACGATGTCGGTGTTCGGATCGGTGGGCGCGTCGACGAGGATGTAGCCGTAGGGAAGGTCTTCCATCGCGTCGCGCAGCCGCTGGACGATGACGTCGACCGGTTCCGCCCAGGGCAGCCCCGGCAGCGACTCGCCCCTTCGGGCGTCGAGGGGCGTGACCAGGTCGATCGGGCCGGCGTCTCCGGGAGGCTGGAACCGCTCGGACCGCCAGGTCCCGGGCTCCTGCGCGGTCAGCCGGTCGAGGAGCCGGCCCAGCGCGGCGACCTCGGGCGGCTCACCGACGCTGAAGCGTTTGAAGTAACCGCGGTCGGTGGGACGCTCACCGCTCCAGTCGACGACGAGGACGCGCTCGCGCATCCCCGCCAGGATCATGGCGGTGTTCGCGACGGCCGCGGTGCGGCCGAGCCCTCGCGCCGCCGAGGTGAACGTCGCACACCGGGTGGTGTGCCCGCCGGTCACGCCGTATGCCCTGTCGTGGTGCCGCGCTCCGTCCGGCGCGGCCTCTCGAGGACGGCGTCATTGATGAAACTGGCGTATCCGCGCGCGCCCTCGTCGGACTCACGACGTATCCGGGTCAGCGCCCAGCCCATGACCGACCCGTCCTGTTGTAGGTCCGGAGCCTCCAGATCGACCTCTGAGAGATCCACCAGAGCCGGTTTCCCGTTTCCCCGCATGACTCCACCGCCCGAGCCAGAACCGACTTCTATAATAGACACCGTTTTTTACATGCTCCCCCACTAAAGTAGTTTGTAAAGCGTCACTCGACACTATCGATCCAACTGACCGGGCGTAGGCTCTGGTTCATGATCAGCGGACCTATTGGCCGCAATCGGCCGAACGGTGAACCCACCCCCTTCCGTCAGTTCATTCTCAAGATGCACAGTAGATGCAATCTCGCCTGTACCTACTGCTACCTGTACACCATGGCCGATCAGCGCTGGCGGCATCGACCCCCCGTCATGTCCGCCCGAATCGCCGAATTATCCGCGGCCCGAATCGCCGAGCACGTGCGTTCGCACGGGCTGGCCGACATCGCGGTCGTCCTGCACGGCGGAGAGCCGCTCCTGGCCGGGCCCGACCGGCTGAGGCACGTCGTGGAGGCCGTGCGCGGCGCGGTGGGCGACACCGCGGCGGTCGGCTTCTCCCTCCAGAGCAACGGGACCCTTCTCGACCGCGGCTTCCTGCCCCTGTTCGACGAGCTCGGGATCCGCGTCGGGGTCAGCCTGGACGGCGCCGCGACCGCCCAGGATCGGCATCGGCGAAGGGCGACCGGGGGCAGCCACGCCCAGGTCACGCGCGGGCTGGCCGAACTGACGAGACCGGAGTTCCGCCACCTGTTCTCCGGGCTGCTGTGCGTCATCGACCTCGGCAACGACCCGGTCGCGACCTATGAGGCGCTCCTGGCGTTCTCGCCGCCCGCGATCGATCTCCTGCTGCCGCACGCCAACTGGAGCAACCCTCCGGCGGGGCCGGCGGGCGCGTACGCGTCCTGGCTGATCCCCATCTTCGACCGCTGGTTCCACGCTCCGGAGCGCGAGACGCGCATCCGGCTGTTCGAGGAGATCATCAATGTGCTTCTCGGCGGCTCCTCCGCCGTGGAGGGAATCGGCACGAGCCCCGCCGCGATGATCGTCGTGGAGACCGACGGGCAGATCGAGCAATCGGATATCCTCGCCGCGACTTTCGAGGGCGCCGCACACCTCGGCCTGGACGTCGTCAACGACGATTTCGACGCCGCGTTACGACATCCTGCCACCATCGCCCGCCAATTAGGCACGACCGGAATACCCGGGGAGTGCCGCGCGTGCCGCTGGGCGACGATATGTGCGGGCGGACATTATTCCCATCGCTATCAGGACCAAAAAGGGTTCGACCATCGCTCGGTTTACTGTGCTGATCTTTTCGCGCTGTTCGACCACATCCGTACGGCACTGGTCGACGAACTCGCGGTGCGCGCCGCCGCCGCGTCCGCTCCATCGGCGCTCCACGACCCCGCGCTGACCGTCATTCCGTAGACGAGCGGTCCGCGTTGCCCGTGCGGGTGATGGCGGTCTCCACTCCGGCGATACGGTCGGCGAGCAGGCCGAGGGCGCCGACCGCACGGCTCATCGGATCGTCCTCGTCGCCGCCCAGCGCCCGGGAGCGCAGGAACGCCGCCTTCACCTCCTCCCAGCGGTCGCGTCGCTCGGCGGTCAGCGTGCCGCGCAGCTCGGCCAGCTTCAACAGGTTCGCCTCGGCTCCGGAGGCCAGCGTCTGCGCCTCGCCGAGGTAGTGGTCGTCGATGACCGCCTCCAGCTCGGCGTCGTTCATCGCCGGCACGATGCGCTCGGCCAGCTTGTTCATGTTCCGGTAGGAGCCCTGGAGCTGGAACGGCGGCTCGGTCCGCGACGCGTCGTTCTGCGCCGCCGAGGCGATGTAGGCCCGGTTGCACGCGAGCACCACCCGCTGCACCCGCAGCAGCTTGCGCAGGACGGCCGTGATCTGCTCGACCTCGGTCGCGGAGTACGGGTGGATCAGCCGGTCGGGCATTGCCGTGGAGTCGCCGCGCGCGAGGCGTACGAACAGCTCGACGTCGGCGCGGTCGCGGGTGGACAGCGGAGCGAGCACGGGGTTGGAGGTCAGGGCGTTCTCCACGTAGCTGAGCGCGAACAGCTCCTCGCGCCCGGACAGCACGTCGCCGAGGTTCCACACGTCGGCGCGGTTGGCCAGCATGTCCGGGACGCGGAACCGCCGGCCCGACTCGGTGAACGGGTTGCCCGCCATGCACACCGCGAACCGCTTGCCGCGCAGGTCGTAGGTGCGGGTGCGGTCCTGCCAGACGCCCTCGATGCGGCGCTGGGCGTCGCACAGGGAGATGAACCGCTGCAACAGCTCCGGTGAGGTGTGCTGGATGTCGTCGAGGTAGAGCAGGACGTTGTTGCCCATCTCCAGCGCGAAGGAGATCTTCTCGACCTCCTGGCGCGCGGTGGCGTTCGGCGCCTCGGCCGGATCCAGCGAGGTGACCGACTGGCCGAGCGCCGGCCCGTTGACCTTGACGAACATCAGGCCGAGCCGCCCCGCGACGTACTCCATCAGCGTCGTCTTGCCGTACCCGGGCGGTGAGATGAGCATCAGCAGGCCCATCTGGTCGGTGCGCTTGTCGTCGCCCGCCGCGCCGAGCTGCTTGGCCAGGTTGTCGCCGATCAGCGGCAGGTAGACCTCGTCCAGCAGGGCGTTCCGCACGAACCCGCTCATGACCTTCGGCCGGTACTCCTCCAGCCGCAGCCGCGAGCGCTCGGCCGTGACCAGCTCGCCGCGCCGCCTCTGGTACGCGCGGTACGCGGGCACGCGCTCGGTGCGGAACCGGCGGGTGCGCGCCAGCACCTCGTCGAGGCGGAGCTCCAGCCGCCGGGCGATGACGCGCGGATGCGTGCCGAGCAGGCCCTCGACGGCCCCGGTCAGCGGCGCGGAGGACTCATAGCGCGGCAGCGGCCCGCACAGCTCGATCGCCACCGCC
>NZ_JBHLZP010000056.1:0-53858 GCF_042429965.1 Actinoallomurus acaciae | reverse complement strand
CGCCGGGGCACGCGGCCGAGCAGCCGGTAGGCGGCCGGCAGGTCGCAGGTGAGGACGATGGCGTCACACGGGATCCGGTCGCCGTCGGCGGTGAGCGCGGCGGTGACGCGGCGGCCGCGGCGTTCGAGCGAGGTGACGCGCGTGTCGTAGCGGAACTCCACACCGGCGTCGGCGGCCGCGCCGGCGATGGCGTCGGGGAGCGCCCGCATGCCACCGCGGGGGAAGAACACGCCGCCGACGGTGTCCATGTAGGCGATGACCGCGTACAGGGCGAGCGCCCGGCGCGGGGACAGCCCGGCGTACAGCGCCTGGAAGGTGAAGACGCGCCGCAGCCGTTCGTCGCGCAGGAACCGGCCGACGGCGTTCTCCCAGCGGCCGAAGCCGCCGAGCGCCGCGAGCCGGGCCAGCCGCGGCGTGAGCAGGCCGAGCGGCGAGTCGACGTTCGCCGCGATGAAGCCGGCGTACTCGACCTCGTACAGCCGGGTCAGCCAGGCGCGCAGCCGCGCGTAACCCGCCGCCTCACGGGGCCCGGCGAACGCCCGGACCGCCTCGGTCATCGCTTCGGCGCCGGTGTGCACGTCGAGCGACGCGCCGTCGGCGAAGAACGTCCGGTACGCCGGGTCGAGGCGGACGAGGGGCAGCCGTTCGTCCATCGAGGCGCCGGTGGCCTCCAGCGTGTCGCGCACGCTGTCGGGCATCGTGAGCACGGTGGGCCCGGTGTCGAGCCGATGACCGCCGACGTCGAGACGGCCCTCCCGGCCGCCGGGTACCCCGTCGCGTTCGAGCACCGTCACGGTGCGACCGCGCCCGCACAGGTGCGAGGCGGCGGCCAGCCCGGCCAGCCCGGCGCCGACGACGACCACATGGTCGGTCCGGCCCGGCACGATCGAACAGCGTGTCATGTCGCATCGCTTACCCCCCGGGCCCACCCGGTAACGCGAAACCGCGCCCCCGGTATCCGGGGGTGACCGCGCGGCGGGTCACCAGCCGGTGACGCGTGGCCAGAAGGCCTCGATCGCGGGTGCCGGGTCCGTGCTCCCGGTGCCGCCGATGACGTGGTAGCCGTGATGCCGGGCCGCGGTGGCGCAGGCGTGGTCGGGCAGGACGCGCAGACGGGTGCCGATGGGCGACTCCGGCAGGTCGGCGCCGTCGCGGGCGGTGAGGGTGCCGTGTTCCCGGCTCGCGGCGGTCATGACGAGGCCCGGGATCGGCTCGCCCGTCAGGTCGGTGACCAGGCCGTAGCCCTGGTCCTGCGCCCGGGCCGCGGTACCGCGGTCGCGGGACATGGCCATCCAGCCGCCGTCGGTGACGATCCACCCGTACTCGGGGCGGTGGCCGATGACGGTCACGACGACCGACAGGGCGAGGTCCTCGATCTGGTCGAAGAAGACATGGTTCCCCGCGCGCGGTTCGGTGACCCCGGTGAGGTCTTCGGTGGCGTGGGCGGTGGGGGTGGAGCCCAGCCGCTCCTGCGGGTGTGGGCGAAGCAGGACTCGCCCGCGTGGGTCAGGACGCCGTCGAGACAGCCCGCGTCGTGCAGAACGCGGCCGATCTCGACGAGCGCGGGGGCGTCGGGCCGATCTCGATCTGGGTGGGAACGGCGACGCCGGCCTCCCGCGCGCCTTCGGCGACGCACGACGCCTGCTCCGTGCTGTCCAGCAGGACGCGCAGGGTGACGCCGCGGCGCGGCAGGGCGACCACGCGGGGGAGTTTGTGCGGGTCGATGCCGACCGCGGTGTAGCCGCCGTCGGCGAACGGGGTGTCCGGATCGGCCAGGGTCCGGGCGGTGGTGTTCACGGCGTACTCACAGGAGGCTCGCGGTCGGAGTCGGGCACGGACCATGAGACCAGGAGGCCTTCCGTCCGGTCGCCACCGCCCCGGCCCGGAGGGAGACCCGCTACGCCGGGCCGAAGACGTCCTCCAGGCGAGTGAGGGCGTCTTCGGCGTGGTGGCAGGCGGCCAGCCGCGCCCGCTCCGGTGCCTCGGACGGCCGGCGCAGCGACGGCACGTCGGTCCGGCAGTCGTCGCGGGCCATCCGGCACCGGGTGTGGAACCGGCACCCGGCCGGGGGACTGGTCGGCGACGGCGGGTCGCCGTCGAGCACGATCCGTGCCGCCATCCGCCCGCGCCGCGACCGGTCCACCACCGGCGAGGCGGACAGCAGCGCCTGGGTGTACGGATGGGCGGGCGCCTCGTACACGGTGGCGGTCGGTCCGATCTCGGCGATCCGCCCGAGGTACATCACCCCGACGCGGTCGGCCACGTGGCGGACCACCGACAGGTCGTGGGCGATGAACAGGAGCGTCACGCCGAGTCGCCGTTGCAGGTCGCGCAGGACGTTCACGACCTGCGCCTGCACCGAGACGTCGAGCGCGGAGACCGGTTCGTCGCACACCAGGACATCCGGCTCCAGCGCCAGCGCGCGGGCGATCCCGATCCGCTGCCGCTGCCCGCCGGAGAACTGGTGCGGATAGCGTTCCATCAGGCCGGGCGCCAGGCCGACCAGGGAGAGCAACTCGGCGACCCGGTCGCGTCGCGCGGCCCGCGTGCCCGTACGGGACGCGTTCAGCGGCTCGCCGACGATCTCCAGCACGGTCATCCGCGGATCCAACGAGGTGTAGGGGTCCTGGAAGACCATCTGCACGCCTCGCCGCAGCAGCCTCCGGTCGCCGCGACGGGCGGCGGTCACGTCGCGGCCGCGGTAGCCGATCGAGCCCGAGTCCGGCACCTCCAGGCCGACGAGCATCCGTGCGAGGGTCGACTTGCCGCAGCCGGACTCGCCGACGATGCCCAGCGACTCGCCGGCGCGCAGTGACAGGCTGATCCCGTCCACGCTGGACACGCGGGTGCGGCCCAGGCCGCCGCGCCCGGTGGTGAAGGTCTTCACCAGGTCACGAGCCTCCAGCACGACCTCCCCGGGCGCCGCCGTTCCGGCCGGCGGCGGTGTGCGGGGGCTACTCGTGGACGGCACCGACGACCTCCTGACCGCGGTGGCAGGCCGAGTCCCGCCCGCGTCGTATCTCGATGAGAGCCGGACGTGTCTTCCGGCAGTCCTCCACCACCCATGAGCAGCGGGGATGGAAGGCGCAGCCCGGCGGGACCCGCTCCGGGTTCGGCGGGGAGCCGGGGATGGTCACCAGGTCCCGGCCGAGGTCCTCCACCTGCGGTACCGAGGTCAGCAGCGCCTCGGTGTAGGGGTGCGCGGGCCGTGAGAGCAGGTCGTCACCGCTGCCGCGTTCGACGATCCGCCCGGCGTACATGACGGCGACCCGGTCGGCGACCTCGCTGACCACCCCGAGGTCGTGCGTGATGAGCAGGACCGCCATGTCCAGCTCGCGGCGCAGCCGGTCGAGCAGTTCGAGGATCTGCGCCTGCACGGTGACGTCGAGCGCGGTGGTCGGCTCGTCGGCGAGGAGCAGTTCCGGTTCGAGCGCGATCGCCATGCCGATGAGGATCCGCTGGCGCATCCCGCCGGAGAACTGGTGCGGGTAGTCCCCGACCCGCCGGGACGCCCCGGGGATGCCGACCATCGCGAGCAGCTCGACCGCGCGGGCGCGGGCGGCGCGCCGTGAGGTGCCGGTGTGGGCGCGGATCAGGTCACCGATCTGGTCACCCACCGAGAGCACCGGGTTCAGTGCCGACAGCGCGTCCTGGAAGACCATGCTCATCCGGTGTCCGCGGAGCCGGCGGCGCTCGTCGTCGCCCAGCGCCAGCAGATCGGTGTCGCCCAGCCGCATCTCGTCCGCGCTCGACCGCGCGTTGTCCGCGTCGAGACCCATGATCGAGCGCACGGTCACCGACTTGCCCGATCCGGACTCACCGAGCAGCGCCACGAGCTCGCCCGGCGCGACGTCGAGATCCACACCCCGGACCGAGGGGACCAGACCCCGCCGGGTCCGAAATTCGACGGACAGGCCGCGTACGCGCAACGCGGATCGCGCCGCCGTCGGTGAGGTCGACGTAACCGCCACGAAACCTCCTAGCGCCGGATGTAACAAGCTCAGACGTGTATTCAGCCGGAATGTTGCCGATACCTTGACACTCCCGCCGAAGTTTGGCAAGAGTATGCGGCCACACGGAACTCTCGGCTTTCGGACCCGAAGTAACAGCGATAACGGTCCGATGCGAGTCGGGAGGCGAGAGGAGAGCCAGTGCTCGAGCCCGCGAAGCGCTACACCGGTTACACCGCCTACGAGTACCTCGAGCGCGGCAAGGACTACCGGGACATCGCGTACGCCAAGCAGATCGGCCGGGTACCCCCGTACCAGGGCCTCGAGCTGTCCGACGCGCAGTTGGAACGCACCAAGCGCCTGTTGACCGACGAGGTCGTCATCTCGCTGCACGAGCACGTCCAGGTCTTCCCCGACGACATGTCCGACCTCCGCGAGCACATCCGGCAGGGCCGCGAGCCCACCGGCTACGAGGGCCTCTCCCGTTCGGGGATGACCGCCGTGTTCGACAACGGCATGGACGGCACGTGCTGCATCAGCAGCGACGCCGGCTGGAAGTACCAGGACGTCCTGTTCGACCTCGGCGTCCGGATGGCCGACCTCGCCCACCAGGACTTCGTGGTCAGGGGGGAGACGGTCAGGGACATCCACGACGCTCACGCGACCGGCCGCGTGGCGCACGTCTTCGGCCTCGAGGCCGCGACGATGATCGAGAACGAGGTCGACCGGCTCGACGTCCTGTACGGCTTCGGCGTCCGCCAGATGGGCATCGCCTACTCGGAGGCGAACACCCTCGGCAGCGGCCTGAAGGAACGCGGCGACGGCGGCCTGACCTTCTTCGGCGAGCGCGCGGTCGAGCGGATGAACAAGCTCGGCATCGCCATCGACGTCTCCCACTCCGGCGACCGGACCGCCATGGAGGTCATCGAGAAGTCCACCAAGCCGATCTTCATCACGCACTGCGGGTCACGCGAGGTCTGGCCGACCAACCGGATGAAGCCCGACGCGGTCATCAAGGCCTGCGCCGAGCGCGGCGGGGTCCTCGGACTGGAGGCGGCGCCGCACACGACGCTGTCCCACGACCATCCGCGCCACTCGCTGGAGTCGGTGATGGACCACTTCGTGCACTGCGTGGACCTCATCGGCATCGAACACGTCACCTTCGGGCCCGACACCCTCTTCGGCGACCACGTGGGCCTGCACGACGCGTTCTCGGCCAACCTGTCGATCGGGCAGGCGCACAGCGGCGTGGAGTTCCCGAAGGTGGAGTACGTCGACGGCCTGGAGAACCCGGCCGAGTGCTTCTACAACATCATCGGCTGGCTGGTCTCCCACGGCTACTCCGACGACGAGATCCGCGCCGTGGTCGGCGGCAACACGCTACGGGTGCTGGAAGAGGTGTGGGTGTGATGCGCCGGCGCACCGGACTCATGGCCGGCACGGCCGCGGTGGCCGTGCTGACCGGCGCGCTGGGCGCCTGCGCGCCCAGCAAGAAGGCGGCCGAGTCGGGCTCGGGAGCCCAGCTGCGGATCGCCACCACCACCGACGTGGTGAACTTCAACCCCCTCATCGGCAGCAGCCGGACCGACTACTGGCTGACCAACCTGATGTACCCCCACCTGCTGACGATCGGGAACGACGGCAGCAAGCAGCCCTCTCTCGCGACCAAGTGGGGGTACACCGACCCGACCACGGGCTTCTATGAGATCCGCGGCGACCTGAAGTGGAGCGACGGAACGCCGCTGACCGCCTCGGACGTCGCCTACACGCTCAACGCGGTGAAGAAGGACAAGCCTGCCGGCACGCTGTACGGGCAGCTCGCGAACTTCTCCTCGGCCAAGGCCGTGTCACCCACCCGGGTCGAGCTCAAGCTGTCCAAGCCGGACGCCACCGTCGTTCCGGAGGTCGGCTTCTGGGGCAACGTCGTCCCCGAGCACGTGTTCGGCAAGGCCGGCAGCGTCGCGAAGTTCGCCAACAACGCGAACTGGGTCAGCGCCGGGCCGTTCAAGCTGACCAAGGTGGCGAAGGGGCAGAGCTACACGCTGGAGCGGGTCACGCCGTACCCCTTGGCGCCGGGTGGCCGGCCCACGGTGAGCCAGGTGGTCTACAAGGTCTATCCGGACGTCAACACCGAGATCCTCGCGCTGAAGAACGGCGACGTGGACGCGATCGCCAACGCGCTGCCGCCCGCGCAGGTGGAGCCGCTCAAGAAGGCCGCCGGCATCACCGTCGAGGAGGTGCCGGGTCTGGGCTACTCGCACCTGGCGTACAACATGGCGAAGAAGCCCCTCGACAACGTCAAGGTGCGCCAGGCACTGGCCCACGCCGTCGACTACGACGCGATCCGCAAGGTCGTCCTGCAGGGCCAGGCGGTCTCCACGGGCAGCAGCCCGATCATGCCGGTGCTCAAGCAGTTCTACGACCCGTCGCTCCAGGAGTACATGTTCGATCCGGCGATGGCGCGCAAGCTGCTGCAGGACGCGGGATACACCGCGGACGGCAGCGGCAGGTTCCCGCTGTCGTTCCGGATGATCTACTCCCTGCAGGACCCGGTCACCGCGCAGTGGGCGACCATGGTCAGGGACGACGCGGCCAAGGCGGGGATCACCATCAAGCCGCAGGGCCTGGAGCGCAACACGTACCTGGCCAAGACGGACGCGGGTGACTTCGACATCTACGCCGGCAACTTCGCCATCATGGACGACCCGGCGACCAACATGACCCTGACCTACCTGCCGAAGGGCATCATCAACTACTCCCACGTCGACGCTCCCGACCTGTCGGCGCTGGTGACCAGGGCGCAGGCGACGACCGACGTGAACGAGCAGAAGAAGCTCGTCCAGGCCGCCGCCAAGCTGGTGCACGACCAGGTCTACGACAACGTGATGTACACGCAGAACCTCTACGTGGCGCACCGTACGAACTGGACCGGGTTCGTCGTCAAGCCGAGCGAGCTGCTGTCGATCGTCGATCCGCAGTCGCTGGCCAACGTCAAGCCGAACAGCTGACGAAGGGCCACCGCCATGCCGCCTCTCGCCCGATTCGCGCTGCGACGGCTCCTCCGCGGAGTGGTCACGATCTGGTTCGCCGTGACCGTCACCTTCCTCATGCTCCGCCTGCTGCCGGGCGACCCGGCGCTGGCGGTGGCCACGCCCAACATGACGAGGGAGACGCGGCAGGCGCTGCTTCACCAGTACGGCCTGGACCAGTCGCTGGCCGTGCAGTACGGCAAGTACCTGTGGCAGCTCCTGCACGGGAACCTGGGCATGTCGTTCAGCCAGTCGGTGCCGGTCACCACGGCGCTGATGGAACGGCTGCCGTGGACGCTCCTGCTCACCGTCTCCGCGCTGGTCGTCACGATCGTCATCGGTGTCCCGCTCGGGGTGGTCGCGGCCTCGCGCCGCGGGTTCTGGGACCGGGCCGTGCAGCTCAGCGGGGTCATCGGGCAGTCCCTGTTCGTCCCCAGCATCGGGATCTTCCTGCTGTACCTCCTCGGCCTGAAGCTGCGCTGGTTCCCGATCGGGGGCGCCTACACGGAGAACACCTACGGGATCGCCTGGTACGGCAGTGTGCTGCGGCACCTGGTCCTGCCGTGCCTGTCGCTGGTGTTCGTCCAGCTCGGCTCGTACGTGCTCACGCTGCGGTCCACGCTGATCGACGCGCTCGGCGAGGACTACTGCATGCTGGCCCGTGCGAACGGGCTGGGTGAGCGCAAGGTCGTCTGGAAGCACGCTCTGCGCAACGCGCTGCTGCCGACGACGACTCTCGTCGGGCTCCAGCTCGGCTTCGTCGTCGGCGGCGCCGTGCTCACTGAAACGATCTACGCCTACCCGGGGATCGGGCGCGGCATCTACGAGGCCGTGACCCAGCTGGACTTCCCGGTTCTGCAGGGCGCCTTCGTACTCCTGTCGGCGACCGTGATCGTCGCCAACCTGCTCACCGACCTCGCCTACGGGCTGCTCGATCCACGGGTGCGAACCGCATGACCTCACTCATCGAGTCCACGGCCGGCGCGGCGGACCCGGCGGACGTGGCGGACCGGCCCGCCGCGGCGAAGGCGACCTGGGACGCGTTCCGCCGCAACCCGCTCGGCGTCCTCGCGATGGCGCTGCTGGCCCTGCTCATCGTCGTCGCGGTCGCCGCGCCGCTGCTCGCGAGCTATCCGCGCGGCCACGGCACGGCGATCCTGCGACCACCCTCGGCCGGCCACTGGTTCGGCACCGACAACCTCGGCCGCGACGTGTTCGCCGAGGTGGTGTACGGCACGAGGGCCAGCATGCTCGTCGCGGCCGGCGCGACCGCGCTGGCGATCGTCATCGGCGTGACCGTGGCCGTGTGCAGCGCGTACTTCCGCTGGGTCGACGGGGTGATGGGCGTACTGGTCGACCTCTTCCTGTCCCTTCCGGTGCTGCCGCTGATGATCCTCGTCGCCGCCCTCGTCGGGCCGAGTCTGCAGACCATCGTGTTCGTCCTGGCCTTCTTCTCCTGGCCGGAGGTCAGCCGCGTCGTACGGTCACAGGCGCTCGCGGTCGTACGGCTGCCGTACGTGGACGCCGCGCGGCTGGCCACCGGATCGCCGCTGTGGATCATCCGCAAGCACCTGCTCCCGGCGGTGGCGCCGGTGATCGCGGTCTCCGTCGTGCTCACCGCGTCCCGCGCCGTGCTGTCCGCGGCGGGCCTGGCGTTCCTCGGGCTCGGGGACCCGAACAGCTGGTCGTGGGGCCGCATCCTCTTCGAGGCCCAGCAGTCCGGCGCCATGCAGGAGGCGTGGTGGACGACGCTCTTCCCGTCGTTGGCCATCCTCGCGCTGGTGGTGGCCGCGACCCTGCTCTCCATCGCCTACAACGACGCCCGCGACCCGCGGACGAGGAAGGACTGAGCGTGGCGTTCGACCAGCGGCTTCCCGCCGCCTTCTACGCCGACGTGCAGGACGGCGTACGCGCGGCCCTCGCCGCCGAGCGTGTGGACGCTCTTCTCACCGACTCTCCGGAGGACGTGGCGTATCTGACCGGGTTCTTCCACCATCCCTGCGAGCGACCGGTCGCGGCGTGGATCGGCGTGGACGGGACCACGGCCCTGCTGCTGCCCGACCTCGAAGTCGAGCACGCCCAGGTCCAGAACACCGCGGCCGAACTCGTGGTCTACCCGGAGTACCCGGGGGTGGTCCCGCCCTTCGACGCGCTCGCCGGGCGCGTGCCCGGCGGCCGGCGCGTCGGCCATCCGGGCGGCATGGCGGTCGACCGTCTCGCCGCCATTCGCGCCGCGCTTCCCGGCAGGGAGTTCGTCCGGACCGGCGTCGCCGAACGCGCCCGCCTGTGCAAACGGCCCGAGGAGACAGCGCTGCACCGCGAGGCCGGGCGGATCACCGACGCGATGCTCACCGCAGGGCGGGAACTGGTCGAACAGGCCGTCGCCGCCGGCGGGGAACTGCCGAGCGAGGCCGAACTCGCCGCGCACGTGACGTCGTTCGGCAGCCGCACGATGTACGCCGAGCACGACGACGTCGTGGTGGTCTCGCCGCTGGCCGGCGGCCTGGTCTACGCGGCGGAGAACAGCGCGCGCCCGCACGGGCTGCCGTCGGCTCGCCGGCTGCGCCCCGGCGACACGTTCGTGCTCTCCCTCGGGTGCGCGGTCGGCGGCCGTTTCGTCGAGGGCGAGCGGACGTTCGTGCTCGGTGAGCCGTCGGCGGAGCAGCGTCGCTACTACGAGGCCGTACGGGAGGCCCAGGCGGTCGGCGCGGCGAGCATCCGGCCGGGGGCGCGGTGCGCCGACGTGAACCGCACCTGCCTGGACGTCATCCGGGACGCGGGGCTGGAAGGGTTCCTCCGGCACCGCCAGGGACACGGCATCGGGCTGGGCATGCACGAGCCGCCATGGCTGGAGGACGGCGACGCCACGGTGCTGGAGCCGGGCATGGTCGTGTCCAACGAGCCCGGCATCTACGTCACCGGGCACGCCGGATACCGGATCTCCGACAGCATGCTCGTCACCGATGACGCGGCCGTCCCCCTCACCTTCCACCCCCGCTCGCTCGACGACGTCGTCGTCCCCGTCTAGCAAGGAGGGATCGTGTTCGTCACGATCAATGGCAACGAACTGGCGGTCGAGGTCTTCGGGGAGGAGGGCGCGCCCGTCCTCATCGCGCACCACGGCGCTCCCGGGCTGGGCTCCCGCGCCGAGCCGCGGGCGACCTTCGCGCCGTTCGCCGACACCTTCCGGGTCGTCGTCTTCGACGCCCGCGGATCGGGGGAGAGCGGCGGCAACCCGCCGTTCACCCACGAGCAGTGGGCCGCCGACGTCGATGGGCTGCGTGAGTGGATCGGGGCCGAGCAGATCGTCATGGCCGGCGGCTCGTACGGCGGGTTCATCGCGATGGAGTACGCGATTCGCCACCCGCAGCGGGTGAAGGCGCTCGTCCTGCGCGACACCTCGCCCGACCATGACAATGAGGAGGCCGCGCGCCGCAACGCGCTCGGCTCGACGAGGGTGACCGTCGACGTGGAGAAACTCGACCGCATCAACAACGGCCTCGTACGCGACAACGATGACCTGCGCGACTGCTGGCGCGAGATCCTGCCGCTCTATGACCATGTCTACGACCCGGCAAAGGTCGAAGAGAAAGTCGCGGCCACCCCTTACCGCTACGAGACGCATAACTTCGCCTTCGCGGTGAATCAGCCGGGTTACGACATCAAGGGGCAGCTGCCCGATATCATCTGCCCGACCCTCGTCACCGTCGGGCGGGATGACTGGATAACCCCGGTCGAGAGCAGTGAGAAAATCGTGTCGCTCATTCCGGACGCCGAATTGGTCGTCTTCGAGAAGTCGGGGCACTCTCCCCAGATCGAGGAGGCCGTGCGGTGGCGGAAGGTCGTCCGCGACTTCCTGCGCGACGTGGGCGCCGATCAGCGATAAGGAATGAGCATCAATCCGGTTCTGAACGAACTCGACGAGCTTGACCGGCGCATCATCGTCGCGCTGCAGAGCGATGGCCGCGCGAGCTGGACGTCGGTCGCCGACGTCTGCGACACGTCGGTCCCCACGGTGGCGCGCCGCGCCCAGCAGCTCCTCGCCGAGGGCATCGTCCGCGTCGGCGTGACCCCGGACATCAGCCACGCGGGACCGGTGAACCTGTTCATCCTCCGCATCGGCTGTGAGGCGGGCCGCCAGGCCAAGGTCGCCCTGGAGCTCGTCCGCCGCGACGATGTCCGCTTCCTCACGCTGGTGACGGGGGAGACCGACATCATCGCCGAGCTGAACGTGCGGACGGACGACCTGTTGCACACGCGCCTGATCGACGAGGTGCTGGCGATCGACGGTGTGTCGCGATGCGAGACCGACCTGCTGCTCCACACCTACAAGGCCACGAACGACTGGAGCCGCCAGCTCCTGACCGGAAAGGACCACGTCTACACGCCCGTCGAGCCGCACGAGTGCGACTCCAGCCACTTCAACGACACCGACCGGGCCATCGTCGCCGTGCTCCGCGACGACGGCCGGGCCAGCTTCCAGGGCGTCGCGGACGTGATCGGGGTCAACGAGAGCACCGTCCGCCGCAGGTTCGAGACGCTGCGGGCGAGGGGATGCATCCTGGTCAACACGCTGGTCCCCGCGCCCGCCCTCGGCTTCGAGTCCGAGATCATCTTCATGATCACGGTGACGCCGGCCAACCTCGACTCGGCCGCCCGTGAACTCGCCACCTATCAAGGCGTCCGGTACGTCGCGGCCACACTCAACGGGAGCTCGTTGATGTGCGAGGTGATCCTGCCGACGACGCGCGACGTGTTCGACTTCGTGACCAGGACGCTCGGCCCGCTCCCCGGTGTCCAGGGCTGGACCGCCAACATGGAGATGCTCAACCTCAAACGGGGTTTCATCGAGACTCCCTGGTGGCGCGGCCGCCTCAACGGGTCGGGCCGGGACGCCTGAGGCGGCCGATTCGCCGTGGCCTACCCGCCGCCCGCGACGCGGGCCGGTTCGCCGTCGAGCGTCGGGGCGTCGACGAAAGAGGTGTGCGTGCCGGCGGTGCCGCAGGCGTAGGCGCCGCCGATCGCGCCGGCCCGTGCCGCGTCCTCCCAGGAGTCGCCGCGCAGCCGGGCGTACAGGAACGCGGCGACGAAGCTGTCACCGGCGCCGTTGCCGTCGACGACCGGCCGGCCAGCGTGGCGGCGTGGATCGCGCGGACCGGCTCGCCGCGGACGGTGAGGTGGCAGCCCGCGGCCCCGGCCATGACCACGACGGCCCGCGCCCGGCCCCGTTCGATGATCTCCCCGGCCACCGCGTCCACGCGTTCACTCAGCTCGGCGGCTGACACGAACACCACGTCGGCCCGGATGGCGAACCCACGATGGTGCTCGTTCTCACCGTCCCAGTCGTGCAGGTCGGTCGAGGTCGGCGTGCCCGCGGCCACGGCCGCCGCCAGCGCGTCCGCGGCCCAGGGCATGATCGACACATGCACGTGCCGGGCCTCGCGCACCGCCGTCCGGTACAGCCCGGGATCGACCTTCATGCCGGACGGGTGCCGGGGGCCGTACAACGACAGGCGGTTGCCCTGCGGGTCGACGAGATTCACGCTGCGCCGCGTGCCGCTGGGATGGGTCGCGTACCGGAACGGCAGACTGGCCTCCTCGTACGTGCGGCGCACCAGGCGTCCCTGCTCGTCCTCACCGATGACGTCGACGAACACGGTCCGCAGGCCGAGCGCGTGACAGCCGAGGGCGACGCCGTTGCCGGTGTGCGCCGCGAAGTCCTCGACCGGCGGCACCGTGATCGAATCGCGGACCGGGAGCGGCAGGGCCGGCACGCGCACGATCGTGTCGACTCCGGCACCACCGACCACCAGCACGTCCGTCGGGCTCATCTCGCACCATCCCGTCGTGGGCCGGCCGGCCCGTACAGTGTGACGTCGAGGCGGGGCGGCCGTGGGATCGACGCTAGATCTTCATCTCAGATCGCACGCGGCCGGGTTATGCTCCGGCCTGATACGGTGCCCCCCGGAGGCCGGATGAGTTCGGACCGACCACTTCGCGTCATGGTCGTCGACGGCGACCCTTCTCTCATGTCGTCGCTCAGGAGCAGTGGCGAGGTGGAAGTGCTTCTTGAGCCGGGCGAGCCCATCGAGGCCGCCAGGCGACTGAGACCGGACGTCGTCCTGCTGGGGCTCTCCTCCGCCGCGCACACGGCCCCGCTGAGCCGTACGGCCCGCGTGTTCGTGCTGTGCCCGTCGCCGGCGGCGGCGACCGTGGCCCTGCGTGACGGCGCCAGCGGCTGCCTCCGCCCGAAGGAACTGACCGCGAGAAGGCTGATCCAGGCCGTACGCGACGCCGACCGAGCCCACCTGGGCCTGTCCGCGAGAGAGGCGGAGGTCATGGACCTGATCGCGAGCGGCCGCTCGAACGGAGAGATCGCCAGGGAGCTGTTCCTGAGCGAGAAGACGGTGAAGAACCACGTCAACCGCATCTACGCCAAGCTCGAGGTGAACTCCCGAGGCGCCGCGATCAGCCTGTGGCAGACCCAGAGCTGACCCGGAACCGGGGAGGATCGTTCGATTCGCGAGGGTGGTGAGGGGACTGCTAGAGTAACGAACGTCGCAAGCGCCGCTAGCTCAATTGGCAGAGCAGCGGACTCTTAATCCGCGGGTTCGGGGTTCAAGTCCCTGGCGGCGCACCCGTACTGAACTGGGCATTCTCGACGCTGTCGGGGGTGCCCAGTGTGCGTTTTGGGGCGGCCTGGGCCCGTGGGTGCTCGAATGTCATGATCTTGTCGGCCGGGGCCGTCGGCTGGCCTGCAGTGATGCTGTACTGGGGTGATTGCGGACGGTCCAAAACGTGACGCGTCAGCGCCGAAAGTTCGGGCTCTGTCGCTCTTTCGGTGGTAGCGGAGAGTGTTGTCCTGTCACGCTGGGGCGTGCTTGAGATCAACCAGCTGGTCGGGGTGGTGTTTTCGGGTCTGTCCGGCCTGGTCATCGACGATGTGACGGACGAGGGCGAGCTGATCCGGGTGCGGGCCTGTAGCCGGCAGGTGCCCGTCCCGTGTCCGGGATGTGCGGTCCAGACCGCCCATGTCCATGCCTGGTGCGAGCGGGTCGTGGCCGATGTCGCGGTCGATGGGCGGCCGGTGGTGGTGAACGTGCGGGTGCGCCGGCTCGCCTGCCGGGACTGGCGGTGCCCGCGGCGGACGTTCCGGGAACAGGTGTCTGGGGTGCTGGAGCGGTATCAAAGACGGACCGCCCGCCTGGCCGCCCAGGTCGCAGCGGTGGTTCGGGAGTTAGCGGGCCGGGCCAGTGCTCGTGTGTTGCCCGCGCTGGGAGTGCGGATCTCTCGTCATGCCGCGTTGCGGGCGCTGTTGCGGATCCCGCTTCCGCCGGTGGCGACGCCGCGAGTGCTGGGCGTGGATGACTTCTCGCTGCGGCGCTGTCGCACCTACGCCACCGTCTTGATCGATGCCGAGACTCGCAGGCGGGTCGATGTCCTGCCCGACCGCAGGTCCGACACCCTTGCCGCGTGGCTGGGCGAGCATCCGGGCGCCCAGATCGTCTGCCGTGACGGCGCCGCCGGCTATGCCGACGCAGTGCGCCTGGCGTTGCCTCATGCCGTCCAGGTCGGCGACCGGTGGCATATCTGGCACAACTTCGCCCAGGCCGCCGGGAAGGAAGTGGCCGTTCACAGCGGCTGCTGGGCCACCGCCTCCCGGGTACGCAAACTCGACGGCGGAAAGATCACGACCCTGCAGCGATGGCATCAGGTCCACGACCTGCTCGACGCGAGCGTCGGCCTGCTCGAATGCTCCCGGCGGCTGAACCTTGCCCTGAACACCATCAAGCGCTACGCGCGGATCGCCGAGCCTGAGCAGATGCGTCGGGCACCCCAGTACCGTCCCACCCTTGTCGATCCCTACCGCGAGTACCTGTGTAAACGCCGGGCCGAAGACCCTGCGGTTCCGTGCTGCAGCTTCTGCGCGAGATCCGGGAACGCGGCTACGCCGGCAGTCAGAACCTCCTCTACCGCTACATCACCCAAGGCCGCGTCGAGAACGACCGGCCCGCCGTCTCGCCCCGCAAGCTCTCCCGCTTGCTCCTCACCCGCCCGGACACTCTCAAGCCTGACCAGCAGGAACTGCTCCACAAGACCACCAGCGCCTGCCCGGAGATGACTCAACTCGCCTCGCTGATCCGCGACTTCGCCCAGCTCCTCACCCCCGCCGACGGCAACGGCGACGGCTGCAGGAGTGGATCAACACCGCAGAAGAGACGAACCTGCCGCACGTCCACTCGTTCATCCGCGGCCTGCGACTCGACCAGCACGCCGTCCACGCCGCCCTGACCAGCGAATACCACAACGGCGGCACCGAGGGCGTCAACACTAAAACGAAGCTGATCAAAAGACAGATGTACGGCCGGGCAGGCTTCCATCTCCTACGCCACCGCATCCTTCTCCAATAGCCTCACTCTCCGCTACCACCGAAAGAGCGACAGAGCCGAAAACCGTACAGTCCCCTTCGTCGGCGGCACCATCGACCCCTCCGGCCTGATCAACCTCGGCGCGCCAATACGACCCCGACACCGGCCGCTTCATCTCCGTCGACCCACTGTTCGACATCACGGACCCGCAATCGTGGAGCGGCTACGCCTACAGCGACAACAACCCCGCCACCAAGAGCGACCCCGACGGCCAGAACGCCTGCGTCCGCGAAGAGGGCAGCGGGGGCTGCAGATGGACGGACCAAACCGGCACCGTCCGCGACGACAACGGAAGATCGCACGGCCCTACTAGCAACAAAAACTACTGCGACCACCACAACTGCGACCCCACAGTCTTCCCCGCAAACGGGCCGGTACCCAAACCCCCGGTCGTCATCCACTTCACCCCGGTCTACACCTTCTATCCAAAAAGCCCCGAGCAAGGTATAGCGATCTTCGACTACATGCTCAAACGCTGCGAATTCGGCAGCTCCTCCTTGGCGGCAGCATGCTCCGGCTACTTCGGCCCATGCAACGACGACGTCGGCTGCAAAATGCAACAAAGCCTACTGTATAGTGAGGCGTGTAGTCACTTCGAGGGTGTCTGTTCGAGAAATGCTTCGTGGAACTCCTTTGTCGATGCTCTTGGCGCTGCAGGTGGAGCGTTCGGCTTCGAAGGGCACGGCCCAGAAGGGGTAAAGGCTGAGCGAAACCTTTTTGGTGGCGGCGGTGATCTCGGCCCGAAATGGAAGCAGTCGCCTCCATCGAGTATCCCTTGCAGTAGTGGGTGTGAAGAAGTCGCTAAAAAATTCAAGCTAAAATCGGTGGTGAGATAAAAACTATCCAAGTTGACCCGCATAGGAGGCTTCAACTAGGCCCTTATAGAGGGCAGGATAGTGGTTGGTATTCGCATACAGTCGTGGTGAGGAGTGGCAGAGTATATGATGAATTCAGTCCAAGGAATGGAGTTCCGGTCGACGAATACAAAAAGCTATTCGACTATCATGACGTAATTAACTTTGGATTCTAGTATGGACTATAGAGAACTCTTCCGGCAGGCCTTCCGTAGGCCCATGATGTTTGGCCTAGATGGCTCATTTGCTGGAGCGACGGCTTTCGTCAATGGTTGTGATGCCGGTAATGCGTGGCGGCTGTTAGATGGCTTCAGTGAGTGGCTGGCAGTCGGTCTGGGCCATGGTCAGAACTTGAGTTGGCAGGCGCTTATTCTGAGACATGCTTTGCCGGATGGTCCTTGGGGCTCGCCTATTGCAAAGCTTGACAATAGACGTAATGGACTGGCAGTAAATGCACTTTTTGATCTACTGAATGAATTCCTTGAATTTCGGGACGAAAACGGTCTCGCGGTAATTTTCGCAAGATATTTTGAAATGTTCGATATTGGACATCGATAAACTGCGTCTTGCGTTGCTAGAGTCGAAATCACGGATTTTGTGGACTTGGCACTCCAGTCGCGTTTAGTGATTGGTGAGGCGTTGCTGGCGTTGGTAGTGGGTGCGGGCTTGGTGGCGGCGTCCCAGCGTGACTAGCGGATTCGGTGGCGGCGGGGTGTCGGGGCTGGTTCAGGTGGGCGTGCAGGCGTCGGTCTCGTTGACGGTGGGCGGGATCAGCTCGCCAGGATCGTCACCGTTCGAGGTGTCAGGGGGTGATCGTCCGGTTGTTTCGGGCCCCTGTGTAGCGAGGCCGTCAGGCTCCTCGCCGGGCTCGCCGTCCGAGGTATCGGGTGGGTCCGTGGCGAGGAACGCGAGGTGGGCGTGGGCGCGACCATCGCGAGGGTGATGTGCCGGTACCAGGCGGTATGCTTGCGGACCTGGTAGTGGTCGAGGCCGACCCTGTTCTGGGTCGTCTGGAACACCTCTTCCGCGCTCCATCGGGGATCCTGTGGCGCGGAACAGTTCGGGCAGGCCGATCGCCCAGCCTTGTGAAGCGCGGCTGTCCGCCTGCGGCCACAGCAACAACGTCGGCTGCGAGTTTTCGTTCGGGGCACTGCCACAACATGACCGAAGGTTTCGGCCATGGGACCGCACGCTGCGGTCTGCGTTCGATGATGACCATGCCATTGATCGTGGGTGCTCGGTGGATGCTCGCATGTCGCGGTACGTGTCGTCACGCGGCGACACAATCCGACAGCGAGGATACCGATTTGACACGAGAGCAGCGGACTCTTAATCCGCGGGTTCGGGGTTCAAGTCCCTGGCGGCGCACCCGTGCTGATCTGGGCATTCTCGACGCTGTCGGGGGGTGCCCAGTGTGCGTTTTGGGGCGGCCTGGGCCCGTGGGTGCTCGACTGTCATGATCTTGTCGGCCGGGGCCGTCGGCTGGCCTGCAGTGATGCTGCGCCAAAGAGCGATCGCAACAGTTGCATCGTCCCGGAACCTGTCAAACCGGTTGAGACGTCAGGCTATTTGCGTGGTTTGTGGTGAAGTGTCGGTCTGCGATGTTGTGGGTGGCTGGTTGGTCCAGACCTTGGTCGGGTGCGGCGGTGGGGAGGGATGCTGGCCGCGGAATAGTTCGGGGTGGGCGAGGAAGGCCGTGTGCAGGGTGGCGGTCCGTCGGTCCTGGATCGCGGCGGCGGTGCCGTCGTGGACCGGGGCGGGGGTGTGCATTCCGATCCCGGAATGGCGGTGTTCGTGGTTGTAGTAGGCGAAGAACTGGGCGCAGAAGACATTCGCGTCTTCGATCGATCCGAATCGCCCGGGAAACGCCGGGCAATATTTGAGTGTCTTGAACTGGGCTTCGGAGTATGGATTGTCGTTGGACACGTGCGGCCGGGAATGGGACTGGTCGATCCCGAGTGGCGCAAGCAGGCCGGTGACGGTATTCGAGGTCATTGACGTGCCCCGGTCGGTGTGGATCGCGGCTGGGGCGATCCCATCGTTGGCGGCGATGGCGTGCTGGATGAATTCCTTGGCCAATGTTCCGGTCTCGGTGGGCCAGATCTCCCAATGCACGGCTTTGCGGGAGAAGATGTCGATGATGACGTACAGCAGGTAGTAGACGCCGCGTACCGGCCCTTTCAGCTTTGTTATGTCCCAAGACCAGACCTGGTTCGGGCCATCGGCCTCCAACTCGGGTTTACGCATCTTGAGATGTCCTGAAGCAGCGCGAATGCTTTTCCCGCGATATCGAGAGCGGTCTTGGTCTTGCCCAGCTCACCGGACAGCTTGGCGTTGGCGTCCTTCAGCTTCTTGTTCTCGGCCCGCAGCCGGGCCAGCTCATCGGCCTCGGCACTCTTTTCCGGCTTCCCCGTCGAGGCGGCCAGCGTCCCGTTCTCCGCCTGTTTCCGCCAGTGCTCGATGTGGGAGTGGTAAAGCCGCTCTTTGCGCAGCAGGGCACCCCGGCTCGGGGCTGCCTTCGGGCAGCGCGTCGAACGCCGCGAGGATCCGGGCCTTGTAGGCCTTGGTGAACGTCCGACGCTTGGCCCGGCCCGGCTGCTGTTCGGTCACCCGACCATCCTGCCCCGTCACAGCGGCCTGGTCGGCGAGGGTCATCGTCACTGTCCCGATCGTCCTGTCTCACCCTGCTTCGCATCAAAAGGACTCGTTCGTCCCATGTCTCGCAGCAGTCTGACAGAGAGGGGGCCGGCAAGCCGGACACCGTCACCGACGCCGCCGGCAACAAATGGGCACACACCTACGACTTGCGCGGCCGTGAGGTCCAGACCAACGACCCGGACAAAGGCGTCGCCAAGACGACCTACAACGACCTGGACCAGATCACCTCGACTGAAGACGCTCGCGGCAAGAAGATCTTCATCGGCTACGACGCGTTTGGCCGCAAAACTAGGAACGCAAAGACTCGCCAACCGGGACGGTCCTAACCTCCTGGGTCTACGACACGATCCGCCACGGGCAACTGACCAGCATCACACGCAACATCGGCGGCGCGAGCTACGTCACCACGAACAACGCCTACGACAATCTCAACAACCCCACCCGTACGACCTACACGATCCCATCGGTGCCCGGTGAGGAAAAACTCGCCGGCAACTACCAGTACAACACCCCACACAACATCGACAACACGCTTCAATCCATCGGGTTCCCCCTGGTTCCCAACGCTACGGGCATGTCGGCAGAGGTCGTCACCTACGGCTACGACACGCTCCAGCGGCCCACCACGACGAAAGGCCTTTCCGACTACGTCACCAACAGCCGCTACTCCCTCACCGGCAAACCTGAACAATTCGAACTGTCGACCGGCGTGAAGAAGGCGTGGCTGACCTACTCCTATGAGTACGGTACCCAGCGCCTACACGAGTCACGTACCGAACGGGAAGGCATCGCTGGCGTCGACCGCGACGCAATCTACGATTACAACGACGCCGGAAACCTCAAATCGATCACCGATACCTCTAGGGCCGGCACCGACACCCAGTGCTTCCGCTACGACTACCTGCAACGCCTCACCGAAGCCTGGACACCAACCGGTGCCTGTGATGCGGATCCCGACAAAAGCACACTCGGCGGACCTGCGCCGTATTGGACCAGCTACCAATACGACGTCACCGGCAACCGCACCAGCGAAACCGACCACGGCACCAGCGCGGTAGCCGCCGACACCACCCGCACCTACGACTACCCCGACCCCGGACAGGGCCAGCACCAACTCGCCTCAGTGACACAGACCGGCGCCGCCGGCGACCGCACCGACACGTTCGACTACGACGCCGACGGCAACACCACCAGCCGACAAATCGGCAACGCCTCCCAGGCGTTGACCTGGGATGACGAAGGCCACCTCGCCACAACCGTCGACTCCACCGGCACAACCAGCTACGCCTACGACGCCGACGGCAACCGAATCCTGCGGCGCGACCCCACCAGCACCACGCTGTACCTGCCGAACATGGAACTGCGCCTGGACAAGACCACCAACATCGTCACAGGCACCCGCTACTACACCCATGCCGCAACCGTGGTCGCGATGCGCACCGCCTCCGGGGTCCAGTTCATCTCCGCCGATCCCCACGGCAGCGCCGAACTCGCAATCGACGCCACCACCCAAACCGAGACACAACGCCGCTTCACCCCGTTCGGGCAGTTCCGCGGCAGCCCCACCGGCATCTGGCCCAACGACAAGGGATTCGTCGGCGGCACTATCGATCCCGACAGCCTCACCCACCTCGGCGCCCGCGAATACGACCCCGACGCCGGCCGATTCATCTCCGTCGACCCACTCTTCGACTCGAAGAACCCGCAAAGCTGGAACGGCTACACCTACTCCGATAACGATCCACCCAACGTCTCCGATCCAACCGGCAAAAACGGCTGCGTTAACGAACCAGGAAATTCGGGCTGTCGCTGGAAAGATGATTCCGGTAATACCCACAGCTCAACCGGTGTGGTAAATACAGGGAGCTCTGGCGGCGGTGGATGTCTCGACCCTACCTGCAGCACGACCAATATGGGGCGCAATAACTCTAACGGAGTGGCGATCCCACAACTAGTCCAGATTAGCCCTCACGTGGCAGTGCCCATAAATGGCAGCAGATTTGTGCAGGTCAGGAAACCCCATGTAATTACCGATTGAAGGATATATTCCTACACACAAGTTCTAGTGTTGGATTTCTAGATTCAACTCGGGCTGAGCGGCTATTCAAGTCTGGGCTAGAGCTCCTAGTGGGTACGGGTAGCGGTGGCCTTGCCGCATTGGCAATGCTGCCAATTCCGCGAACCGCGTCTGGCAAGTTTGCGCCAAGGCATGGAACGCCGGGAGTGGAAGGTGCCGACGAGGAGCAGCTCGCATGGGATGCGCTTTCTGTGGATGGGGCAACCGTTCTTCCCGAGCGGGTATACGCTCGAGTTGAGGGTTTTAAGCTGCGAGTTTATGACGGTGCGGTAAGAATAGATGGTAAATGGTATGGAATAGAGACTAAGGCGCGCACGGCCACTAGAAATCCAGATCAGACTAAGTTTGATAACTGGCTCAGGATGCCGGGGAACAGCGTCGAGACTCCGGACGGGATCTTGCTGGAGGGGGTCTTCGACGTCTGGGTTCCGTAGTGCGTTGACGAGCTGTCGGGCAGGTCGGCTCAAGGCCCCGGCTCAATGATGTTCGGTCGAGGCCCGCGCGATGATGCTGTGACTGGGTTGCAGCGAGTAAGGTACCGAAAGGAGGTGTTCCTGTGAGCTTTGATATCGGTATATGGCGCTCTATGCGCCCCTTGTCGTCCGAGGAGGCGGCCGATACATATCGAAAGATCTGTACCGGGCTTGGCGCGGTAGTGGAGTCGGATGCCTGGGTTGGTGCTTTTTATAGAAATCTAATTGCCGAATTTCCTCCATTGGAGGAATTGGCAGATGAAGAGCTCGACTCGTCGCCTTGGAATGGTAGTCCCGAGGTGACCGATGCTTATGTCATCATGAATATTGACTGGTCGCGGGCCGGTGAGATAGAGGATTACGTGCGGCAGTTGGCGGATCGTCATGGGCTTCTCTACTTCGATCCTCAGGCTGGCCAAGTTTATAATTCGAGTGAAATGGGTGGCGAATACCCTTTCAGGTTCCAGTTTTGTGATGGCGGTCGAATCGTCGATCCAAGGCCGGAAGATCTTCGCGATCTGCTCCAGCGACTCTCCTCGACTAATTGGTATGCGTGGTTGGAGCATCGGCCTGGAGAGTTTATTCAGGTCGGCATCGGAGAAAATGCTCACGCGCCAGTGGGTACGTTCGCTCTTGAATATCGGGAAGGCGGCCCATCGCGCCATTATCGTCAAGTGACAAATGATGTCGATTTCGTCGTGGAAGCGTTTAAAGGATTCGTTGTCGGATCTAGCGACTGGAAAAACTCTCCTTTGTGGTTGCGGATCTGATGTCGAGGCCGTGATGCTGATCGTCAAGAGGCTGTCGGGGTGATTATGTCGATTCTGACTGTGACTTTTAGCTGGTCCGGTCGATGGTGGGGGCGCGGGCCTGGTAGTTGGAGATGGCGCCGTTTGACGATGTAGGGAAACGCTCGCAGCCGGCGGGTGGGCAGCGGTTCGGTTAGGACCTGTCGGCCGGGCGTG
Source organism: Actinoallomurus acaciae (assembly GCF_042429965.1). NCBI lineage: Bacteria > Bacillati > Actinomycetota > Actinomycetes > Streptosporangiales > Thermomonosporaceae > Actinoallomurus > Actinoallomurus acaciae. The sequence goes on along the minus strand of NZ_JBHLZP010000056.1, from coordinate 31,423 downwards.
TCGGTCACGTCCACGGTAGTGCCGGGGAGGGTGTTCGCCGCCTCAAGGAGCTGGTCGCGGGTGGTCTGCCCGGCGATGGTGAAGCTGGCCCGGTCGGGATCGATATCACGGCAGCCGCGGTGGCCAGGCCAACGGGCAAAGCCTGGGTGCATTGACGCAGCTGCCAAGTTTGGAAGCCTCCAAGTCCTCGACCTCGTTCCCCGCAGAATTTCGGACACAAGCTGGCGCGACGATCCGACTTTGCTGATCAACCCGTCGGGGGATGATGGGGTGCTCCGTGGGTGCTCGTATGTCGCGGTACGTGCCGTCAGGCGGCAACACAATCCGGTAGCCGAACCAACGGAGTCGCGCACGAACTAGCACAACCCGGCAGCGAGAATACCGATCTGACACGAGAGCAGCGGACTCTTAATCCGCGGGTTCGGGGTTCAAGTCCCTGGCGGCGCACCCGTGCTGAGCTGGGCATTCTCGACGCTGTCGAGAGTGCCCAGTGTGCGTTTTGGGGTGGTTTGCGACCTCCGGGTGCTCGGTGGGTGCTCGAATGTCATGATCTTGTCGGACGGGGCCGTCGGCAGGCCTGCGGCGGTGCCTGCGCCGGGTGGTTACGGACGGGTCGAAACCTGACGCGCTGGCGCCGAAAGGTTCGGGGACCTGACAGTTCACGGTCACTCGAATCGCACCACCAGCATCAGGAGTAGGCGTGCCCCAGCCCCTGCCTCAAGCCTTTCGGGGCCGACGGGTTTAGCCATCGACCTCTTCGCGCCGGCGTCGCCCCTGCGCCATCCAAATGCGAACCTGAGAGCCCGAACCGGGGGCAGCCTCCCCCGCGGGCATCCCCGTCCTCTCGAGAAGCGACCCACGTGTTCCCGTCCGTCACCTCGTTTTCGCTAGCACTCTTAAGGACCGGTGGCGATTCCCGAGCATGGGCGGGCTACCGGGCGATGCCGAGGGTTGATTCGGCGGTGGTCCAGTTGGTGGCGATGGCGTGTTGGGCGGCGGTGAGGGTGATGGTGCCTTTGCAGATGGTGGTGTGGAGCTGGGTTTCGACGCCGTCTTTGGGGTTGTTGGGGCCTGTTCCGGGTTTGTGGCCGGGGGAGGGCGGTTCGATCCAGAGGTTGCGTGGGTCGTTGGGGTCTCCGCCGAGTTGGAGGCTGATGAGGTGGTCGTATTCGGCGTCGTGGAGGGAGTCGGTGTAGCCGTAGGAGGCGGCGTTCAGGTGTTTTTCTTTGTCGGTGATGTTGGCCGGGGGGCGGATGCCGCCGGTGTAGCCGCCCTTTCGGCAGATGGTCGTGGTGATCGTGGCGGGGGTTACATCCGGGTTGAGTGCACCGGGCGTGCAGGCGGGGTCGGGGAGTGGCTGGCCGCCGGTGTGGCGGTAGTGGCAGGTGCCGGCCGCCGGTTGGGATTGCGCGGTGTAATGGTGCTGCGGGCCGGCGCCGGTGGGGATTTGTCCTGCTGCTGGTTTCGTGCCGGCGTCAGCGGTACCGCCGCTGGTGCTGGTGGTGGAACAGCCCGTGGGGGCGACGAGCAGTAGCGCCGCCAGGGGGAGGAGAAGGCGGCGAACGAGGCTGGCCACGGAGCGTCTCCTGGCTGGGGGCTCGTGATGTTGCACGGAGATTGTCCCGAAGCGGAGATCGCTAACAGCGACCCTGCCTGTAACGAATCCGTCAACCGTCGTGCGATGCAGGAGCGCCTGCCCACAGCTTTTTCTGGCCGCCCGGCGTGGCTGATGCTGCGCTGGAGTCGTGGGGTATGTGGCCATAGTGCGGGCTGGCTACAGCGACCAGCGCCTTATGACCAGCCCAGACTTCGCGTCAGACCGCCGACAGGCTCCACACGCCACCTCTATGAACTCCGCCAGCGAACCGGTCGGCGATGCCGCCACGACGAGCATAGGCATGGCGGCGCTGCAGGTCCTGGCCTGCGGTTTTCCTGACGTTCCTGCCCGAGCAAAGCTGCGGATTAAAAGTCCACAGCCCTTATGTCATATCGGTACTCTCAGTGTCATTCTATGTCGGTTTGTCTGCGACTCTGTCGGTTCTGATGCCGGGTTGTGTCGGTGGATGATGGGCGGTACCGCGACGTCCGAGCAAACGACGAGCAAACATCGCACCCAATGCGCGGAGCGGCGCCGGTCACGGTGTGTGAGGAGGCGGGGACGAGACCGGTCCTTGCGAGCGAACAGGTGCTGAGGCGCGGGGCAGCAGAACGTGGACCTCGCGTTTGAGTCCTTCACATCCCGCTCATGCCGAAGATAGTGCGCTCATGCAGACCCAGCGTCCAATCAAATCCTTCAGGATGATCGACGTGCGGCGGTCGTCAACTCGATAGAGTGGTCGCATGGCGAAGCGGCTTACAGGTATCTCAACCTCGTTTGGTGGCCTCCAATGGGAGACGGTCGAAGGCGATAAGGACGTAGCACGCCAGGCCATCATATTCCTCGAGGATCGGCGCCTTTTGTTTGGCGAGCGATACGTAGAAGATGAAATGCACTGTGTTACATCTGCCCTGCAGATTCGAGCATTCCTGACCCAGCAGATCGAGGCAGCACGCCCGGGGAAGACGCTAGAGGGAGTCCTCCGATCCATGCGTGCGGCCTGTCGCCAGTTCGTCGACAGGGCAGGACCGGAGGCCGCTAACTTCCGCCACAGAGACCCAAACCCGCACACAGTAGATCCGCTGAGCCTTGCGCTCGGAGACCTGCGGACGGTGATGGGCTTGGCCATCGCCACCATGGCCGAGAAATTCGATCTACCGGTCGAGGAAGATCTGGCCGCGATCCTGCCGCCCACGGACGACGGCGACTCCTCCTGGATTCCCGGATTTTACGAGTGATCCCGCTCGTGGTGCGGCGACATACTAGGCGGCGGTGCTTGCCTCGCGGATCGTGGTCGTCGATCTTTGACTGTCATCGGGATTGTGGACCGCTGCACCGGTCTCTACCTCCAGACCTGATCACCCTTCCCCCACAAGTCCGGGTCATTGGTGCGCGGTATCAGGCTTGTGCGACCCTCGATGGCCAACTGAGTGTTAAAGGTGTACGCCGCGATCCTCCGCCATTTCCGGCAAGCCCACCAGCATCGCGGCTCGACGAGGGCCTCGATGGACCGCATTTCTGTGCCAGCGCAAGAGCGTTGCCGGTGTCACGAAGAACACCGGCCATCGTGCGCGGGGCAGGAGCCGAGACAGCAAGGCGAGCACGGCCCGATCGGCTGGCGCGGTTCTGACCTTGCCGGCCTGTCGGCGCAGCACTGCCAGCTGATGGCGAAGAACGAGGATCTCCACCTCTTTGTCGACATCGGCGCGGAACCGCAGAATCATGAACTGGGCGAACTGAATCATTGACTTGTAGATGAACGAGGCCAGCACGAGTGCTGATCCTGCCGTACGGACCGCGGTGATCGTGTCGTAATGGCGCAGGTCACCCACCCTGACCGAGGTTTTCGAGCCCTACACCGTAGAGAGCCTCTGGGGCAATGCCGATGCGGGCGACGTTGGTGCGACGCCGGGGGCAGCGCCCTAGCCTGCGCTACTACATGTATCCCCGTGCGTTCTCAAGCTGCTGAACGACACTGTGCAATTGATCGACGAGGCTAGGGATGCTCGACAGTCCCGTTGCCGCTGCGTTAAGAGCCACGGCGGTATCGCTCAAGTTCTGGTTTTGAAGCGTATCCGCGGCGTGACAAAGCCCGATCACCGTGTCGTGGTTCACGTTTGGCGTGAGGGTGGTGGCGGCGTCGTGGAGCATCGAGACCACATCTGGATCGAGAACGGAACCGTAGGTGCGAAGGGAATTCAGCTCTTCGAGCATGCCCCGTAGGACCCGGGCCGCCTCGAAGTCCACTTCCTCAAAGCGCTTAATCGCTGCATCGATGCGCTTGTCACGTGCAACGACCGCCTCCAAGATCATCTCTTGGAGGCGGTCCTCGGTGAGATCACGCACTCCGCGTAATGCGGCGCCTTCGGGTCCCTCCCGCCGCGCCTTCCACTCTTGGAGCAGTTTGATCGAGTATTTGTCCGGCTCAAGCCTGTCGACCAAGGTGTGATGGGGATGGCAGAGCAGGATGAGGTTCGAGAAGGACTTGCGTTCCTCCGGCGGCATGCTGATGAAGCGAGCGCCGCCCGGCTTAGCAGCAGCGATGTGAGCGATCTGGAGATTGTTTACCGGCTGGTCCTCGACGAAGCGGACGACCGGTTCGTTGCAGTCTGGCCAGTAGCAGCGTCTGCCGCACAGTGCATGCAGGGCTCCGGAAACTCCAGTGGTGTAGCTTCGCTCGCGCTCTGTCATGGCTCTCCCTCGGTGAGGTTCTGTTCGGTGGCCCGATTATGGCTTCGGGCACTGACAGAACCTCACGACTCAACGGAGCGGTAGCGCTTGGTCGCGATGCGAGTTGCTGCCGCGCTTGCCTCGTGGGGAGCTTGAGCAGGTCGGCGCCGCAGAGGTGTGCGGGGTGTTGGAGGTCGACGTCAGTCGCGTGCTGTCCGCAGATGCCGCTTTCTGTCGACCACTGGCAGACGCCGCCGTCGCGGTGGAGCCGGGCCCGTATAAGACGCCATCGGCATTGACCGTTCAGACACTCACCGTGTCCCGTCCGCGCCGCTCGTCGAGGTACTCCCGCGCTCTGGCCAGCTCGTACCCGATCTTCCCGCGCTCCTCCATCGTCTGGATCCGTCCTCGTGCGGTTCAGGGTCAGATGGTGGCGCGAGCGACGCGATAGCCGGAGACGCGCAGCGCGCTCGGAGCCCCTATCCCGAAGTTACCGCGCCATTTGCCATTGATGGTCTCGACTGTTCGCGAGATAGCCCGCAAGCGAACGCCTATGCCGAACGCTGGGTGCGTACCGTCCGATCCGAGGTCACCGACCGGATGCTGATCACCGGACCGCGCGGCGACTGCGGACGGTCCTGGATGAGTACGTCGCCCGCACTGGGGCCGGAACCTGCGGCCACCGGACAGCGGCATCGCAGCCCCGGTCACCGACCTTGCGACGGCTCGGATACGACGTCGCAAGGTCCTCGGCGGGCTGATTCATGAGTCCGACCGGGCGGCATGAAGATCACCGACTGATCCAGAAACTGCAGTTCAGAGGCCGTGGACACAGTTTTGGCGCCCTACAGGCATCGGTCTTCGCACACGCCTGCGCGCGGATGTGTGAAGAAATCGGGCAACGATCCGGCGGATTGGATACTGGCGATGGCAGAGGCCGCGAAGGGCTGGGCGGCGCGCTGGAGTGTCTTGTCGTCTGGTCGATGAGCACGGCCGTTTTAGGCCGATATCCGCCTGTTATCGCGGTGCGTCGTTTGGCGATGTCAGTATGTCACTTGTGGCACGCGTAACCGTGAAGCTTAGCCGGGACCATCTTCAGGGCCTGATTCGCTCACCTCTACAGGGTCTTACCGAACTCATCTGGAACGCCTTGGACGCCGACGCCACAGAGGTCGCGGCAGATGTCGAGCGAGGAGGTATCGAGACTATACGGTCGGTCACTATCACCGATAACGGCCACGGCATGACCGAAGAAGAGGCTAGTCGTACCTTCGGAGCCTTGGGTGAGTCCTGGAAACGTTCTGCGGCCGTAACCAGAGAAAAACGGCGAGTACTTCATGGCAGCAACGGCAAGGGACGGTATGCCGCCTTCGGCATCGGCAGGCGGGTATCGTGGAGCTCCGTCGCGCAGGACGACACAGGCGAACGCAAACAGATTGTCATTAGCGGCTCCCAAGAGAGTCTTGATGAGTTCGACCTACCACCAGTGGTGCCAACTTCGGAACGGTCGGGCACGCGGGTACGGATCGAGGCGATTCATCCGGAAGCAGAGAGTGCCCTCGACCGTCCCTCGGTGATCCATCAGTTGGCAACCACCTTTGCGCTCTATCTTGAATCGTATCCAGCTGAAATACGGTGGCAGGGACAGCTCGTAGATCCGAAAGACCTTCAAGACTTTAGAGAGGAGTACGATCTCACGGAGGCGCTTGGCGACGGCCGTCGGGCTTCCGTGGTTGTCATTGAATGGAAGAAGCCGGTGCGTCGTGCGCTGTATCTATGTGATGCGGACGGGATGGCGCTTCACGACATGCTGCCCAGCGTGCAAGCCCCTGGATTCGACTTCACGGCGTACGTTCGGTGGCAAGGCTTTCGCGAGCTCGGCCACGACATTCTACTGGCTGACCTCGGTCATGAGGCCATGGCTCCGGTCATCGAAGCTGCTCGTGACGCCTTGAGACGGCATTTCAAGGAGCGTATCGAGGCCAAGCGCAGCGAGATGGTTCGCAGATGGAAGGCGGAACGGAGTTATCCGTATGCCGGTGAGCCGGCTAATGAGATCGAGGCCAGCGAGCGTGAGCTGTTTGAAGTCGTTGCGGTAAGCGCGGCGAAGTCAGTCGAAGCGGCTGAGACAAGCGCACGGAAGCTCTCCTTGCGGCTCATCAAAGAGGCGCTGGAAACCAACCCCAGTAACCTTCGAACGGTGCTCGCTGAAGTCGTCGATCTCTCGGAGGAACAGCTAAAGGAGCTCGCCCAGCTCCTGCAACGGACTCCGCTGACCTCAGTGATCGTAACTGCCCGCATGATCACTGACAGGCTGGCGTTCATAAACGGCCTTGACGCTTTGTTGTTCGACAAGGCTCCGAAGCAGCAGACACTCGAACGGCGGCAGTTGCATCGCATACTTGCTGAGGAGACCTGGCTGTTCGGGGAGGAGTACGCCCTCACCGGTGACGATGATCGGCTGCTTGTGGTTCTGCGGAAGCACCTGGAGCTCCTGGGCGAAGACGTCGAGCTGGCCGGCACCGAGCCGCTCACGCGCATGGATGGTACGGAGGCGGTTCCAGATCTGGTGTTGTCGCGGCCGATGCAGAACCGCGACAATCGCTTGGAGCATCTCGTAGTCGAGCTGAAGCGACCTAATGTCACGATCCGCCGGAAAGAGTTGCAGCAGATCGAAGACTACGCCTTTGCCGTAGGGAAGGACGAGCGGTTTAACCAGCCCAACGTGCATTGGGAATTCTGGATCATCGGCAACAAACTCGACGACTACGTGACCGAAGAGGCCACATCACCCGATAGACCACCGGGCGTGGTCAAGCAAACCAAGCGGTACCGCGTTATTGCTAAGACGTGGGCAGAGGTCATCTCTGACGCTAAGCATCGCCTGAAGTTCTTGAGTGATAGCTTGCAGTACCGCTCTGGCCGAGATGAAGGTATTGAATACCTGCGGCGGGCGCACGAGAAGCTGCTGCCGGATGCGTTGAAGAAGGATGAATCCTAGCTGGCGGCTGCTTGCACCGATGGCCGGAAGAGGGGGACACGATCAACCGCGGCGGCGCGGGCCTTGGCTGCCAGCCTGTGCCGCTCGAAAATTGGGTCATGTGGCCTGGCCTGTGGCTATGCGGCGTGGTGGTATTCGCTGATCAGGCCCGCGACGGCGGGTCTTCGCCGGATGGTTCGCAGGTCGGTGAGGTCGGCCGCGTCCCGGGTCGGCAGTGTTTGAAGGTCTGGAGGTCGCTGGCTCCGGGGCTGGTGCGGCCGGGCTGCGTTGTAGTGGTGGAGGTACTCGCCGAGAGCCAGTGCCAGATGGCGTTCGCCGAGGATCAGGGTCTGGTCCAGGAGTTCACGGCGGAGGGTGCCGATGACGCGTTCGCAGATGGCGTTCATCCGCGGTGTCTTCGGCAGGGTGGTGATGATCCGCATCCCTTCGGACTTGAACACCTCGGCGAACGCGGCGGTGAAGAGCGGATCGCGATCATGGATGAGGAACCGCAGCGTTTCAAGGCGGTCGCCCAAGTCCATGGTGAGATTGCGGGCTTGTTGCACCGCCCACGTACCGCTCGGGTGTGCGGTCACTCCGCCCAGGTGCAGTCTTCGGGTGCCGTGCTCGATGAATATCAGCACGTACAACCGTTTGAGCAGCACCGTCTCGACCACCAGGAAGTCACAGGCGAGGATCGCGTGTGCCTGGGCGGCCAGGAACTGCCGCCAGCTCGGCCCGGTCCGCCGCGGCGCGGGATCGATGCCAGCGGTGTGCAGGATCTCCCACACCGTGGAAGCGGCGATCGTATACCCCAACCGCGCCAGCTCACCTTGGATCCGCCTATGGCCCCAGGTCGGGTTTTCCCGCGCCATCCGAAGGATCAGCGTCTTCAGCGACGCACAGGTGGAGGGTCGTCCTGGCCGGCGCCGTTCGGTGAAGGTCCACTTTCGGGCCACCAGGCTGCGGTGCCAGCGCAAGATCGTGGTCGGGGTGACCGGGAAGATCTCGGCCCATCGGCAGCGGTTCACCAGCCGTGACAGCGCCGTGAGCCAGAGCCGGTCGGTGTGATCCCATCGCGGCCGGCCTACAGCCTGACGGCGCAGCACTTGGTTCTCGTGACGCAGCACGAGTAACTCAACGTCCTTGGACACGTCAGACCGGACCAGCACCGCGAGCAGGCCGAACAGGCACCTCAGCAAGCGATAGACGAGCGATAACAGCACCTCGAGATGGTCTCAGCCGCAGCTCTGATCCCGCAGCAAAACCCCAGGTCACCGTACGAAACCGAGTTTTCGAGCGGGACAGGCGACAAGGTCCTCGCCGCAGATCCCAAGACGGGTAAAGTCCGCGCCGAACCAGTCATCGCATCATTCGGCGGCACCAACTACAAAAAGCTGATTAAGATCACCGTTGATACCGACGGTAAAAGCGGCCACAAGACCGGCGTAATCATCGCCACCGAACACCACAAGTTCTGGAATGCCGTTACTCACGCATGGACCCGAGCCGACCACCTCACTCGCCAGGACACACTCCGCACGCCGACCGGCAAGTCGGTCCGCGTCATCAGCGCTGCCCCACGCCCAGGTCACCCGGTTGTACGCGACCTGACCGTTGCTAAGCTACATACGTTCTACGTAAAAGCGGGCGACGCTCCGGTTCTGGTCCACAACTGCTTCGACCCAGCCGAAGCAGGAGCTGGGCTTCCGAAATATACGGGTCCGACGTCTGGCTCTGGGGTTGCTGCGGATGGCCGTACATACGATGTGGTGAGCGGAAACAAGCGCGGTGACGCCGATTTGCTGAAGATAGTCAACGGGCGACTCCGAGGCCAAGGTGTGTTGCCGGGGGCGGCGAATTCGGCTCGTGCCAGCGATGCCGAACAAAAGTTCGCCGCCATCATGATTCGGGACGGAATCGATGATGCGAATCTTGTGATTAATAACCCGACGGGTCCCTGTATGGTTAGGCTCGGGTGCGATAATGTACTGAATACCATTCTCGGTCCTGATAAGACGCTTACGGTACACTGGCCGGACGGAAGCGGCGGCTGGGCGTCGAAGAAATATGGAGGGACCCCCTGATGGAAAACCGCGTAGAGGCGGTATATCGACAGGAGCATGCCGAGAAGCCGGTGATCCTCAGTTCCGGTGAGGATGTCGATGAGCTAATCGATGCACTTCTTACGGGGCCGGCCTATCACAATCTAGCCCAACTCCATTCTTTGGAACGGCCGGTGCTTCCTTCTGGATATCCTGACCACGAGCTTTTGGTGGGGATTGACGCGAGCCTAAAGGTTGGTGTCCTCGCATTCATGGATGCCGAGGTAGGGAATGTGGTGACGCTTGGCCCGTCGGAAGGTCGGGGGGAGGTTTCCTACTTTATTACGGGGCAGGTGACAGAGTTCCCGGATCGTTCGGAGATTCCCATCGAGCTCGTATGCCGGGCCGTCAAGGAGTTTCTGGTCTCTGGAGGGCAGCGGCCGGCATGTGTCCAATGGCAGGTGCCGGAGATTTGGTGAGAATCTGGGCTGTTAAGGACAGGATCCGTGCCCTGGCGAACAGGCTGTCATCATCGGAACCGTGGTTGCTCGATGGGTGCTCGTACGTCGCGGCACGCCATGGCTCGCGGCGACATGCCATGACACCGGAATCGTCGGAGTCGCGGACGAACCGGCATAGACCGACAGTGAGAGCACTGACCTGACATCAGAGCAGTGGACTCTTAATCCGCGGGTTCGGGGTTCAAGTCCCTGGCGGCGCACCCGTACTGAGCTGGGCATTCTCGACGCTGTCGAGGGTGCCCAGTGTGCGTTCTGGGGCGGCCTGGGCCCGTGGGTGCTCGAATGCCATGATCTTGTCGGCCGGGGCCGTCGGCTGGCCCGCAGTGATGCTGCGCCAAAGAGCGATCGCAACAGTAGCCTCGTCCCGCCGGTCACCCCGTTCCCGCCGGACACTCCTACACGCAGTCATCCTGCGTTCCGCGATGGTCGCCACGACGGTGCGCGGGTTCGAATCCCGTGGGGGATGCCACACAGATGGGAACGGGCGTGACCTGCGTGTTTGTGGTGGCCAACTGGTGATTGATGGCCGTTTCGAGGTTGACTGACTGGCTGGTGCGTGTCCGCTTTTGCCGATGACCGTGCGTCCGATTATCGCCGTGAATGGCTTGTTATTTCAGCTGGGAATGATGGGTGGGCCGAGGTCGAGCACTCCGCCGATTCTGGTGACGATGCCGGATTCGGTGTGTGTCGCGTTGGCGGATATCGATGACGCTCTCTGGGGTGCCGCACTTTGGTGGACTTCGGTTTCGTTGTTGCTGGAGGTGTCGAGTAGGTGGGCGGCGAGGCTGCCGACGCTGTTGGCTATTCGCGATGTCCTCGTTGACGCCGGTCGCGGGGGCGAATGTGCGGGCTGTGACCGTTCTTGCGGTTGGCAAGAGTGCGTAGGTGAAGCAGCCGAGGTACCCGAGTCGGCGACACTCGGTTGCCGATTGTGACCTGCGGTTCTTCTGGACGTGAGACGACGTTCGGTCGCGAACGCACGATCAGCGTCGCCCGCCGTGCAGGGGTACGGCTCTGGTGAATCGGGTCTTGCCCGCCGGGCGACGTCAGCCGTGTGGCCATGAGATGGCGAAGCGGGCCGCTGCGTTGCGGTGCGGGATCAAAGCCCAGGCGTTCTTTGGAATCGTCCAACGCCTCCGCTGAGATCGAATGCGCGGATATTGGCACGGCGCAGGGAGGCTCTGCCGTCGGCGGGAGAGGCTCTGGCGGAACTTCTCGCCCCCCGTGGGGCGTCCAGCCGTACAAGGGTGGTGATCCGGACGCTGCCCACGACGCCGTGTATCCCGTGCGTGGCGCCGCAATCCCCGGTCGGCGGTACACGGACGGAGCGCTGAATGATCACAGGTCTGGTGACCGCTGTCGCCGCATCGGCCTGTTACGGCACCGGCTCGGTGCTGCAGGCTGTGGGCTCGCGCAAGTCGGCCCACAGGGAGGCCGCCGCGATGTCCACGGCGGGCATCACCTCCTACGGCGGCCCCAGCCTTGTGTCCACCGCGAAGGCTGCGGTGACCTGGGAGTTCCTGGCCGGAACCGTGCTGGACGTCGTCGGCTTCGGCCTCGGCGCGCTGGCTGCCAGGCTGTTGCCGCTGTTCCTGTCGCAGACAGTGATCAGCGCCAACCTGGTGATCACCGCGCTACTGGGCATCAAGATGCTGGGCATCCGGCTGAACCGACCCGAGTGGTTCTCCATCGCCGTGGTCTGCTCGGCTCTGGTTCTGCTGGCCGCCGCGGCAGGTCACGAGGGAAGCGGCCGTACCTCGACCTCCACACATTGGTGGCTGCTGGTGGCCTCGGCACTGGTGATCGGCGGTGGCATCGTCGGGGTGCGCTGGCTGGGGGCGAAGGCCGCGATCCTGGCCGGACTTTTGTCCGGCCTCGGCTTCGGCGCGGTCGGCGTCGGTGTGCGCGTGCTGAACGGCGCGGACCCGATCGCCCCTGGCGCGCTGCTGACCGACCCGGCCCTGTACGCCATTCTGACCGGCGGGGTCGGCGGCATGTACCTGCACACCGTCGCCCTCCAGATCGGTTCGGTCAACGGTGCGACGGCGGCCCTCGTCGTGGGTGAGACGGTGGTGCCCGGCGCCCTCGGCGTCGTCTGGCTCGGTGACGCATCGCGCCCCGGATACGCTTCGGTGGCGACGGCCGGATTCCTCTTGGCCGTCGCGGGTGCCGTGGCGGTCGCGCGGTTCGGTGAAACGGAGCAGGCCATGGCCGGGGCTCCGCTCCCGGAGGAGCTCTGACCCGCAGCGTTCCGGGCGCTCCTGCGTGGCAGCTCTTTCTCGACATGCTGTCAGCGTGTGGGGCCGGGGCGTGTGCGGCCGAGCAAATGAAGCGCTGCGGAATGCCTACGAAGTTCGGGTGACGGCCCGGTGGCCCCGATGGGGCTGCCGTACGCCGGCGATCTCTCCGAGCGGAGTTACGTCGCCGTCTCGGCTTCCGGGTGCGGCTCTCCCCAGATAACCCGGTATAGCGCGGCCACCTTCGAGGTCAACTCATCCAGCGTCTGGTCTTTCGGCAGAATCCGGCGGAGTTCCTCCAGCGCGGCACGGGCGTCTTCGCGCTCGCGGATCAACAACGCGATCTCGCTCTCCACCAGATCAAGGAACTCATCGACATCGGTCTCGTCATAACCAGGCCGGAGCCTGGTCGTAGGGAATTGCTTCGCACGGACGCCTTCGGGCGTCAGCCTGTAGTCGTTCACAAACGCGTTGTAGCACGGCGAGAAGGTTGTCGGCCCCTGTTCCCGGCAGGACGTCACGCACGCCGCCGGGGTGGAAGGCGAATCGAGTCACCGGCAGAGCACGACCGCAGGATGAGCACCGACGCGGGCAGACGGCCGGCCGCGCAGCATGGCGTCCGCGCCGAGCATCGTCGCGCAGATGCTTGAGCAACTCGACGTGCAGTCGGGTCACCGGATCCTGGAGATCGGTGCGGGCACGGGCTACAACGCGACGTTGCCTGCGCACCTGGCGGGCCCGGACGGGTACGTGACGACCCTGGACATCGACGAGGACCTCGTTGATACAGCCGGGCACGGACTTGCGGCTGTCGGCTACGGCACCGTGCACGTGGTCTGCGGCGACGGCGAGTACGGCCACTCCGACGGCGCGCCGTACGACAGGCTGATCGTCACCGCGGGAGCCTGGGACGTGCCACCCCCGTGGTCCGATCAGCTCACCACCGGCGGCAGGATTGCGGTGCCTCTGCGGGTGCGTGGGCTGACGCGTTCGGTCGCCCTCGAACGCGCGGACGGCGTCTGTGCGTACGGCCTACACCGCGAGCAGCCGGCCGATCGCTGACGAACACGTGGATCGAGGTCCACTCCGCCGGGACCGCCTGCGACGTTGATGGTCACCTGGTCGCGGAAAAACGACACACGCGCGTGGTGGTTCGGGCCGCCCCAGCCAGTTGAGTCCCGAGCGGCACGTGCAGCGGGACTGCCACAGCCGCACGATCGTCGGGTACTTGGTCCCCATTCTTCGGCGGACTCCGGCCATCGCTCCATTTCCGCTGATTCGGTCGGTGCGGTGTAGCCGGGCTTGAGCGCACGTGCGATCTCGTCCCAGCCGGAACTCACGTCGCGAGGTGGGGAGTAGTCGGTCGGCGACGTGCCGGTAGAAGGACGTCGGGACGGTGTTGAGTTCGTTGGTGACGCTGCACGTGGACAGTGCGTCCAGGCCGTCGCGTTCGATGACTCTCCGGCCGGCTGCGACGACGGCCGCGCGGTGGTGAGGCCGGAGCCGATGGTAGCGGCCCGGCGCTCGATCGGTCGCCACTGCCGGACCTGCTGCTCGCTGGGTTCGCCATGGCCTGATGGTGTCGCCGGCCGACCACGGGAATCGGGGAACCCACTTCCCATCCCTCTTAGTTAGGCATACCTTACGCGTATGCTGTACGCATAAATGCGAACGATGTACGCATAAGAGGAGCCGATGGACGACGCCGCGACCACCGCCGGGACCGGTGCGGCCGTGTCCGTTCTCGTACCTGCCGGTTGTTCTTGCAGTCGCCGACACATGAGGCTAAATAAGGTTAGCCTTACCTAAGTTACGCCTTACCTCCCGAGGTGATCACCTTGAGCACGACGACAGTCGATACGGTCGATTCGCCCGCCGCGTCCGGCCCGGTGGACGCGGTCCCGGACGGGGCCTCGGCCGCCGGGAAGGCGGCGAGCCGGGCGCTGACCGAGATCCGGCGGCCCGTGGCGGGCAGTGTCCGGGTCGCCTGCGTGATCAGTGCGTTGGGGGCGCTGGCTGGGCTGGCCCCCTTCCTGGGACTGGTGGAGTTGGCCGACGTGCTGCTGGCCGACTCGGTCGACCGGGGCCGGGTCATCACGATCTGCCTGCTGATCGCCGGCGGGTTGTTGGCTCGGGCGATGCTCATGGGGTCGGCGCTCACCATCACGCATTTCGCGGACGTGCGATTGCAGGCGATTCTGCGGCGCCGGATGGTCGAGCGCCTGGGTCGGGTGCCGTTGGGCTGGTTTTCGGAGCAGTCGTCGGGCCGGGTGCGGAAGGCGGCGATGAGTGACGTGCACGACCTGCACCAGCTCGTCGCGCACCATTCGGTCGAGATGACCGCCGCCGTGGTGATGCCCTTGGGCGGCTTGTCGTACCTGCTGTGGCTCGACTGGCGATTGGCGCTGCTGGCACTGGCGACGCTGCCGGTGTACGCGGTCGCCTACGCGTGGATGATGCGTGGCTACGCCGACCAGATGCGCCGCATGGACGAGAGCAATGCGCGGATCAGCGCGGCCGTCGCGGAGTTCGTCCACGGGATCGCGGTGGTCAAGACCTTCGGCCAGTCTCGTCGCGCGTTCGCCGCCTATCGTCAGGCGACCGACGAGTTCGTGAGGTTCTTCTCCGGCTGGGTCCGCCCGATGCTGCGGACCGAGGCACTGGCCCTGATGGCGATCTCCGCTCCGGTCATCGGCCTCGTCACGTCGGCGGGCTCGGCGTGGTTCGTCGAACGGGGCTGGGTGCGCGTGCCGGAGGCGGTCGCGTGCGTACTGGTCGCGATGGTGCTCCCGACGGTGATCCAGCCGCTCGGGTTCGGCGCCCAGGCCAGGCGTTCGGCTTCCGCCGCCGCCCTGCGGATCCATGACCTCCTGCGCACCCCGGAACTCCCCGTCGCCGCTGCCCCGGCCTCACCGGACGGGCATCGGGTGGAGTTCGACGACGTCCGGTTCAGCTATGACGGGTCGACCGACGTGCTGTGCGGGGTCGGCTTCGCCTGTGAGCCGGGTACGGTCACCGCGCTCGTCGGCCCGTCCGGGTCGGGAAAGTCGACCCTGGCGACCTTGCTCCCTCGCTTCCACGACGTCACCGGCGGCCGGGTACGGATCGGCGGCGTCGACGTACGCCGGATCGCGTCGGCGGAGCTCTACCGGCTGGTCGGTTTCGTGCTCCAGGACGTCCAGCTCGTGTACGGCACGGTGGCCGACAACGTACGGCTCGGCCGGCCGGACGCGTCCGCCGGGGAGGTGGAGCGCGCTTGCGCCGCCGCGCGCGTCCACGACCGGATCCTCGCGCTGCCGCGCGGCTATGACTCGATCGTCGGCCAGGACGCCCAGCTCTCCGGGGGAGAGGCGCAGCGGGTCTCGATCGCCCGGGCGTTGCTGGCCGACGCGCCGGTGCTGGTCCTCGACGAGGCCACCGCCTTCGCCGACCCGGAGTCGGAGGCGGCCATCCAGGACGCGCTGTCGGAGCTGGCCCGCGGACGTACGGTCCTGGTCATCGCGCACCGGCTGTCGACCATCGTCGGCGCCGACCAGATCGTCGTCCTGGACCGCGGACGGGTGGCCGAGACCGGCACCCACGAGCACCTCGTGGGCGCGGGCGGCACGTACGCCCGCCTATGGGCGGCCCACCAGGGCCCTGACACGGAGAAGACGAAATGATCGCCGATCTGGAACTGCTCCTGGGCCGCGGCCGGCGCCGCATGCTGTGGACCTTCGTGGCCTGGACGGCCCTGTGCGGTGTCCTCAGCGGGGTCGCCGCGGCGCTGTTGGTCCCCACCTTCGCCGACCTGATCCAGGGCGACCTGGCCGCGGTCCGCCGGGACCTGATGTTGGTCGGGGCCGCCGCCGTCGCGGCCTGCGTGGTGCAGTACATCCAGGCGATGAAGGGCTTCGCCGCCGCGCTGGAGGTGCTCGGCACGTTGCACGGACGGCTCGGCGACCATCTGGCCGGGCTGCCGCTCGGCTGGTTCGACGGGGAGAAGACCGGTCGCGTCTCCCGGTCCGCGACCGAGGGCACGTACATGATCGCCGGGCTGTTCGCCCACCTGCTCACACCACTCGTGGTGGGGATCACCGGGCCGGCGACGGTCGCGGCGGCCATGTTCGTCTACGACTGGCGACTCGGTCTGGTCGCGCTCGCCTGCGTTCCCGTGCTGGCCGTCGCGTTCCGGTACGGCGCGCGTTGCGTCGGGCGCGGAGAGGAGATCGACCACGCGGCCGCGGTCGAGTCGGGCAACCGGGTCATCGAGTTCGCCCGCAGCCAGGCCGCCCTGCGGGCCTTCGGCCGTACGGCCGAAGGGTACGCACCGCTGGAGGCCGCCATCGAAGGCCAGCGCCGTGCCGGGCGCAGGTCGCTGTGGCTCACCACTGTCGGCCTCAGCGTGGGTGCCCTCGCCGTCCAGTTCGTCCTCACCGTCCTCCTGGCCGCCGGCGTGTGGCTGGCGCTGGACGGGCACATCACGGCCGCATCGGCGGTCGCGGTCCTCGCGCTGACGTTCCGGTTCGCCGGCCCGCTCGCCGAGGTCGGTGAGTTCGCCGGCGTCCTTCGCGTCGTCGGCAACGACCTGCGCCGCGTCACCGACGTGCTCCGCGAGCCGGGCCTGCCCGAACCCCCGGCCTCGGCCCCGGCGCCGGCCCCCGGCGAGATCGAGTTCGACCACGTCACCTTCGGCTACGACCCCGCCCGCCCGGTGCTGCGTGAGGTCAGCCTGCGGGTGCCGGCGCGGTCGATGACCGCGCTGGTCGGGGCCTCCGGCTCCGGTAAGACGACCGTCACCCGGCTCATCGCCCGTTTCTGGGACACCGACGCCGGCGTCGTCCGCGTCGGAGGCGTCGACGTGCGGGACACCTCGACCGAGGAACTGATGAGCCGGCTCGCCCTCGTCTTCCAGGACGTCTATCTCTTCGACGACACCCTTGAGGCCAACATCCGGCTCGGCCGGCCCGACGCCACGGACGAGGAGGTCCGCGAGGCGGCGCGTCTCGCGGGGGTCGAGGAGATCGTCGAACGCCTGCCCGGCGGATGGCGGACCCGCGTCGGTGAAGGCGGTGCCCGGCTGTCGGGAGGCGAACGCCAGCGCGTATCCGTCGCACGGGCGTTGCTGAAGGACGCACCCATCGTGCTCCTCGACGAGGCGACCGCGGCCCTCGACCCGGAGAACGAACGCTACCTTCAGCGGTCGCTGCGACGCATCGCCGAGCGCAGCACCCTGCTCGTCATCGCCCACCGCCTCGGCACGGTCGCCGCCGCCGACCAGATCCTCGTCCTCGACGACGGCCGGATCGCCGAGGCCGGCACCCACACCGAACTCCTTGCGACCGGCGGCCGATACGCCGACTTCTGGGAGTCACGGCACAAGGCCCAGGGCTGGCGGCTCACCGCCCGCGAATAGGACCGTCGCTGGGAGGGCCGGCAATTCCGGAGGGCACCGAAAACCGGCGGAATACGGACCCTCCGGCCTGACGATTACGGAAACTCATTTCTTGACTCCGCAGTGCCCTTGCCATCGGGTGGCGGGGCCGACGGAGCCGTCGCAAAATGAGCAAGGTATGCCTAACCTAACGGTGATGGTTCGCGGTGGAGGTATTGAAGGTGGATTGCCTGTTAGGGGGCGGTTTACGGCACTTGACTCCGAGTGAGGCCTGGCTTGTTAGGTTAGGTTTACCTAAGTTAACCTGCTCGCGCTTGGACGACTGATCCGCTCATTCGAAGGAGCTGCCATGGCCGCCACGCCCGCTGAGCTCGTGTCGAAGCTGGACGGCACGGACCCCAATGACATCGTCCGACGGTTCGCGGCCAACCCCGCGTACCGTGCCGCGACGCAGGAGGAACTGACGACGGAGGAGGATCCGTACCGTCGTCCGGTACGGCCCGACGACCTCGCCTGGCTCGACTACTCGACCCCGATGCCCGCGGACAAGACGCTGCTGCTGAGCTGGTTGCTGGGCCATCGCATGTTGCGGAACGTCTACGACACGGATCTGCTGCACCTGCCGCCGGGTCCCAGTGCGGCGGCGGATCGGGATGGCGGGGAGTTCTACTCGCTGGAGAACCGGGTGCTCGGCGCGCTCGCCGGGCCGATCCTGGAGCGGCACCTGTTCACCTACCTTGAGGAGGACCGTGAGCCGCTGGCGGTGCCCGAACTCGGCCCGCTGAAGGCGCACCTGCGGGCGTACCGAGAGGAGCGGTCGGCGATCCGCGACGACGCCTTCGCGATCGCGCTGACCCGCCGCGACCGCCGGGAGGCGGCCACGTTCGTGCTGCTCCAGCTGAGCGCCTACCTACCCGCCGCCTACGACGCGGTCGGCCGGGCCGCGCTCGGCGAGTACACGCTCGCCCATCCGACGCTGCGCGGGACCCTGCTGGCCGACTACGCCGACTGGTCTGACCGCGCCTCCGACTACGCCGGCCTGCTGGGCGCGGCCGGGCTCAAGCCGGGCACCGCGGCGTACTGGCAGCTGTTCCTGGGCACCTCCCTGGCCCGTGGTAACCACCTGCATCACCTGTCCCGGACCCGCGAGCACGCCTTCCGGTTCCTCGGCGCCTGGGTGCACAAGAGGATCGACGACGCGGTGACGGCGAACCGGTACGCGGCGTTGTCGGAGGAGGCGTTCGGACACCGGACCCGCCTGTTCGACCAGGCCGCGGCGTTCGACGAGGGCCGCTTGGACGTGCTGCTGGAACCGCTGATCGCACGGTTCGGAACCCGGGTCGTCGAGGAGTTCCACGCCGGGTTCGAGGATGCTCGCCGACTCGCAGAGCTGTGGAACCGCGACCTGTCCGAGCAACTCGCCTGGGCGGACGAGATCCCGGCGTACATGGATCGCGCGGAGCGGATCCAACAGCACATCACGGACGAGCACATCGACGTCGACCTCGACACGTTCGTGGAGTCGTGTGAGGAGACCTCCACCACCCACGTTCACGACGAGCACCGGTGGTGATGATCGAGGTGGGGCAGATGCACTTCTGGAACAACGTCACCCACCAGATCAAGCTGGAACAGGGCGACAAGCTGCTGATCCCGCTGGGGCGCCTGCACGGCTCGGTGGTGTTGTCCGGGTCCTGTACCTACCATCAGCCGATCATTCCCGAAGAGATGTACCAGCGGTTTTGATGCCGGGGCCGAGGGTGGGAGCCGTACCGGACCTGGAGCGCCAGACCATCGGAGACCTACCGGACTGGGGCCGGGCGTGCGCCGAGGAGCTCATGTCGAACCTCCTGGTGGAGAAGTCCTTCCCCTGTACGTTCGCGGTCGCCGCCGCGAAGAAACACACCTTGCGTTTCGGTTTCATCGACAGCGAGAAGGACCCGAGCCGCTGGGGCCCGCTGCCCGACATCCTGGGCGAGTACCTTCGCGTCTACCAGGACATCGACCGGGAGACCTCACTGGTCGTCTTCTTCCGCCCAGAAGAGGAGCCCGCCGGGATGTCGTCGTATTTCTCCCGGTTCTGGGACGTCCTGCAATACCTGCACCGAAAGGACACGCTGCCCTGGCCCGGTGAGATACCCGAGGACCCGGGCGAACCCCTGTGGGAGTTCAGCTTCGGGGGCACACCGATCTTCGTGGTGTGCAACACTCCGGCGCACACGCGGCGCCGCAGCCGCCACAGCAGCGGAATGGTCATCACCTTCCAGCCCCGCTGGGTCTTCGAGGGCCTGGAATCGGGCACACCGCGCGGTGGCGCGGCCCGCCGGGTGATCCGCAACCGGATCCGCCGCTTCGACGGAATGGAACCGGCACCCCAGCTCGGCGACTACGGCGCCGAGGACAACCGGGAGTGGAAGCAGTACTTCCTGCCGGACGGCAACGAAGAGGAGATCCACGGCTGCCCGTTCCACTCCGGGACCGGCAAGACCCGCGGGGACCGGTCCGCCCACCACGTCGTCGTCAACGGCCGCGGGGAGTACTCCCTGTGGCCGGACGGTCGCGACCTGCCCCCAGGCTGGTGGTACACCGGCGTACACGGCGACCGGCGGACCTGCCTGGACCACATCGAGCGGGTCTGGACCGGCATCCGCCTACCCGCCCGTAAGACCGGATAGTCCGCGAAGCGTATCGGGGGGCGGGCGTTCATCGGACGTCCCGCCTTCTCGCTCGCGTCGGGCGATATATCCGCACAGCGGAGCCGATAGAGATTAGGCTAGGCTAGCCTAATCTTTGCTGGCTTCCGTTAGATGGCCTTGACTGACTGCGGGATGTGTGACATGAGCGGTTCCTTGCTGGGCGGCCGGGCGATGAGCCGCCGCGGATTTCTATCGGCCGGTGTAATGGGGATCGGTGCGGCGGCGCTGGTGGCGGCCTGCGGCACGGACGACAAGTCGGCGAATGGCGACGCCACGGCCGCGTCCAAGGGGCATTTCCCGGCGACCGTCGAGGACAAGTTCGGGTCGGTGACCGTCAAGAAGGCGCCGTCGCGGGTGCTGTCCCTCGGCCGTACGGACCACGATGTCCTGCTGGCCTTGGGGATCGTACCGGTCGGCGTCTTTCAGTTCGTGCCGACGATGAAACACGGCGTCGGAGTGTGGGCCGAGGACCGGCTGAAGGGGGCCACGCCGAAATTCTTCCGCCCTCCGTTCAATTTCGAAGAGGTCGGGGCGCTTGAGCCCGACGTCATCTTCAACGTGCAGTCCTCGGGCGACGACGCCGAATACAAGACGCTGAACAAATACGCCCCCACGATCGGGTTGCCGAAGAACACGGCGCCGAACCAGGTTCCCTGGCAGACGTCGACGAAGCTGATCGCGACCGCGCTGGGGCAGCCGGACCAGGGCGACAAGCTCGTGGCCCAAACCCAGGCGGGGTTGAGCGCGGTCGCGAAGGAGAACCCGAAGTTCAACGGGCGTACGGTGTCGATCCTGCTCGCCTACGGCGGCAAGGTGGGCGTCTACACGGCCAACGACACGCGCATGCAGGTCGTCACGGCATGGGGGTTCAAGCCGTCCCCCTACGTCAAGAGCCTGGGCACCACCGATTACTTCGTGGACCTGTCGCCGGAGAAGATGGACGACGCCGACGCCGATCTGGTGATCGTGCTGAGCCAGCAGGGCCGGCCGAAAAAGGACACCTTCGCCCAGTACCCACAGATCGAGCGCATGGCGGCGAACAAGGAAGGACGCATGGTCTACCCGGAGGACCCCAACATCGGCCTCGCGCTGTCCGCCGCGTCCGTGCTGAGCATCCCCTACGTCGTACACGAGCTCGTACCGCTGGTCGCGAAGACGCTGTCCTAGGCGGCCGACGCGGGCCGGGTACGATCAGCCATCGCGAGGGCGGAGGCATCCAACGCGTAAGGCAGGAAACAGGTCATGGCGCTGGTAGGCGACGTCGGCGTCGGTGAGCCCCGCCGGGCGGATGCGGACCTCGATTGGCGAAGCCGCCGATGGTGGCGCTGGAGCGGGCTCGTCGTCGTGATCGCTGTGCTGGCGCTGGTCTGCCTGCTGAGCCTCGCGATCGGTGCCCGCACGGTCCCCTTGACCTCGGTGTGGGGTCTGATGTGGCACGACAACGGCAGCGACGATGCCTTCGCCGTTCACGACGTGCGGATTCCCCGTACGGTGCTCGGACTGCTCGTGGGCGCCGCGCTGGGGCTGTCGGGGGCGCTGATGCAGGCGCTGGTGCGCAACCCGCTGGCGGATCCCGGGCTGCTGGGGGTGAACACCGGCGCGTCCGCCGCGGTCGTGGTCGCCATCTCGGCGTTCGGTGTCACCGCCCCGGGCGCCTATGTGTGGTTCGCGATCGCGGGCGCCGGCGCGGTCTCGGTCGTGGTGTACCTGCTGGGCGGGAGCGGCCGGCCGGGCACCCCGGACCGGCTGGTCCTGGCCGGGCTGGCGATCAGCGCCGCGCTCGGCGCCTTCGTGTCGGCCGTGCTGATCCTGGACCCGCAGAGCTTCGACGCGTTCCGGTTCTGGGCCGTCGGGTCGCTGACCGGGCGCAAGATCGACGTGGTGTGGCAGATCGGCCCGTTCCTGGCCGTCGGCATCGCCGTGGCGATGATGCTGGGGCGCTCGCTCAACGCGATGGCGATGGGCGACCAGGTCGCGCGGTCACTCGGCGTGCACGTCAAGCGCACTCAGGTCGGCGCGGCCGTGTCGATCGCGCTGCTGTGCGGCGCGGCCACCGCCGCGGCGGGGCCGATCGTGTTCGTCGGGCTGGCGGTGCCGCACCTCGCGCGGCTCATGACCGGTCCCGACCAGCGGTGGGTGCTGCTGTACGCGCTGTTCATCGCACCGGTGCTGCTGATCGGCGCGGACGTGATCGGACGGATCGTGGCACGTCCCGGCGAACTGGAGGTCGGCATCGTGACCGCCGTGCTGGGCGCGCCCGTGCTCATCGCTCTCACCCGGCGACGCAGGATCGCGATGCCGTGACCGGGGTACCGCGCACGTCCATGTGGGTTCTACGGACACCGTCGGGCAGACTGTCGCTGCAGGTGCGCCGCCGTACGGTGTGGGTGTCGCTGGCGCTGCTGCTCGCGTCGGCCGCGATCGGCTTCTGGACCCTCGTCACCGGCAGCTACACGGCGCCGGTCGGCGACGTGCTCACGGTGCTGACGGGCGGCGACGGGCCGCGCGGGCTGACCCAGACCGTGGTGAACATCCGCCTTCCCCGGCTGGTCGGCGCGGCGTTCGTCGGTGCCGCACTCGGGGTCAGCGGCGCGCTGTTCCAGAGCGTGTCGCGTAATCCGCTCGGCAGCCCGGACATCATCGGCTTCACGTCGGGTTCGGCCACCGGCGCGATCGCCGCCATCCTCATCCTGCACGGCAGTTCGGCCGAGATCGCCGCCGGCGCGTTCGCCGGCGGCGTGCTGACCGCCGTCGTGGTCTACGCGCTGACGGCCCGGCACGGCCTGAGCGGCTTCCGGCTGATCCTGACCGGCATCGGGGTCAGCGCGCTCCTCAAGGGAGTCGACTCCTACCTGATCACCCGGGCCGACCTCACCGACGCCGAGACGGCGCAGCGGTGGCTGTCCGGCAGCCTCAACGCCACCCAGTGGGCCGCGCTGGCGGCTCCCGGGCTCATGCTGGTCGTCCTGGTCGTGGTGGCGGTCGCGCTGGGGCCGCGCTTGACCGTTCTCGAACTCGGCGACGAGACCGCCCAGGCCCGCGGTGTCCCGGTGCGATCGACCCGGGTCGCCGCCCTGTTCGTCGGTGTCGCCCTGGTGGCCGCCGCCACGGCCGTGGCCGGCCCCGTGGTGTTCGTGGCGCTGGCCGCGCCGCACATCGCCCGCAGGCTCACCCGGGCGCCCGGCCCGGTGCCCGTGCCGTCGGCGCTGACCGGGATCCTGCTCGTCGTCGCCAGCGACCTGGCCGTGCAGCGCGTCGTTGCTCCCCTTCAACTGCCCGTCGGGGTGGGCACCGCCGTCATCGGCGGCGGCTACCTGATGTGGCTGCTCATCACCCAGGTACGGAGGCGGTCACCGTGAGGCCACCGCGGGACGAGCCGATCACGACGGAGAGGAGAGCGGAGGCAGTGGAGACGAGCCGACTGGCCGGCACCGGCCTGACCTTCGCCTACGACGACCGGGTCGTGATCGACGACGTCGACATCGTCGTTCCGGACGGGTCGTTCACCGTGATCATCGGACCGAACGCGTCGGGAAAGTCCACCCTGCTCAAGACCCTGTCCAAGATGGTCAGCCCGAAGGCCGGTTCGGTGGTGCTCGACGGGAAGGACATCCACCGTTACTCCACCAAGGAGATCGCCCGCCGTCTCAGCCTTCTGCCGCAGTCGGCCCTCGTACCCAGCCAGATCACGGTCGGCGACCTGGTGGCCCGCGGCCGGTTCCCGCACCAGAGCATCTTCCGGCGCTGGTCCGTCGAGGACGAACACGTCGTGGCCGAGGCGATGACGCTCACCGGCGTGGCCGACATCGCGCACCGCTACGTCGACGAGCTCTCCGGCGGTCAGCGCCAGCGGGCCTGGCTCGCCATGGTGCTCGCGCAGCAGACACGCATCGTGCTGCTCGACGAGCCGACGACGTACCTCGACATCGCCCACCAGTACGACGTGCTCGACCTGTGCGCCGGGCTCCGGCGGGACCGCGAGCAGACGCTCGTCGCCGTCCTGCACGACCTCAACCAGTCGTGCCGGTACGCCACGCACCTGGTCGTCATGAGCGAAGGCGCGATCGTGGCGACCGGACGCCCGGAGGACGTCGTCTCGGCCCCGCTGGTGGCCGACGTCTTCGGCCTGCCCTGCACCGTCGTACCCGACCCCGTGACCGGCACCCCCATGATCATCCCTTCGGCCCGAGCGGCCCGAACAACACCATCGCCGTAGAGGCGACCGTCGACGGGAGGAGTCCGTGAGCGTGCTCTGGATCGATCTGAAGCCGCTGGGGACGAGTCGGGACTTCCGGATTCTGTTCACCGTCCGGGTGCTGTCGCTGCTGGGCGTGGGCCTGGCGACGGTGGCGATACCGATCCAGGTCTATGACCTCACGGCCTCCTCGCTCCAGGTCGCCGCGGTCGGTGCGGTCCTGGGCGTGGGGATCCTGGCGGGCACGCTGTGCGGCGGGGTGCTCGCGGACCTCTACAGCCGGCGGGCGCTCGTCGTGTGGTCGCGGGGCCTGGCCGTGCTGGTGTTCGCCGCGCTGACGGTGAACGCCGCGCTGCCCGCACCCCAGATGTGGATCATCTATGCCTGCGCCGCGGTCAACGGCGCCACCGCCTTCGGGCAGGCGGCCATGAACGCGCTCGCGCAGACCGCCGTCCCACGCGAGCAGCTCACGGCGGCCAGCGCCCTGCTCGCCCTCAGCACGCAGGTCGGCGCCGTGGTCGGCCCGCTGATCGGCGGCGTGCTGATCTCCGCCGTCGGACTGTTCTGGCTCTACGCGGTCACCGCGGCGATGATCCTGTTCGGCGCGGCGCTCTCGGTGCCGCTGAGTCCCACCTCGCGCGGCGTGCCGGGCGAGGTGCGTCCGTGGTCGGCGCTGCGCGAGGGCGCGGAGTTCATGTGGCGCGCATCCGTGGTACGCGGGGTGCTGCTGGTCGACGTCGCCGCGATGGTCTTCGCCATGCCCAGGGTGCTCTTCCCGCAGCTGACCGACGAGGCGTTCGGCGGTTCCGCCACCGTGACCGGCGCGCTCTACAGCGCGTCGGCCGTCGGGGCGATGGCGGCCGCGTTGACCTCCGGGTGGGTGTCGCGGCCACGCCGGTCGGGCCTGGTGCTGCTGGGGTCGGTGGCCCTGTTCGGGCTGGCGACGGGCCTGGTCGGGCCAGCGCCCCTCCCGCTGGCGTTGGTCCTGCTGGCCGTCGCCGGCGCGGCCGACATGGTCTCGGAGATCCTCCGCCGCTCGATCCTGACCGCCGCGACCCCGGACGACCTGCAGGGCCGCGTCAACGGTGTGTGGCTGGCCCAGGCGATGGTGGGGCCCTCACTCGGCGGGGTCGAGGCCGGTCTCGGCGCGCGGCTGGCCGGCCCGCGGTCGGCGATCACCCTCGGGGGCGGCATCTGCGTCGCTCTCACCGCGCTGCTCGGCGCGACCTCCCCGCCGCTGCGGCGGGTGAGCCTCTCGGGCCCGGAGGCCGCGGCCGCCCCCATCGCCGCGGATCCCGGCGGAGCCGCCGACCCGGCCCGTTGACGTTGCGTCACTCATCTGGAAGATCGTGGCCTTGAGCTTGGGCGGCAGCACCGCGTCAGTACGAAGAATCCGGCTCAGGATCCCGAAGTCCGTTGTCTCATCGGTACTGGCTTGATCGCCGGCCGCCGGCTGATCGACCCACCGGGTGTGTTGGTACACCCACTGATCGGGACGTATCAGATGACCTATTGGCGGACGCGCTAAGTATGGTTAGGCTCGCCTAATTCTTGTATGGTTAGGCTCGCCTAACTTTGACTGGATGTCGTTTCGCTGGTCAAGGGGTGGCGGCTGCGGTACCCGACCGAGGAGAGCAAGGCGTGTCGACCGTTGAGCGGGCCGGCCTGCACATCCGCTACCACAGCGCCGGGGAGGGCCATCCGGTCGTCCTGGTGATGGGGGCCGGGAGCACCGGCCGGTCGTGGGAGCTCCATCAGGTTCCTGCGCTCGTCGCGGCCGGATACCGGGTCACCGTGTTCGACAACCGGGGTACGGGCGACACCGCTGACGCCGGTGCCTTCACGATCGACGACCTCGTCGACGACACAGCGGCGGTGGTCGAGGCGGTCGCCGAGGGCAGGCCGGCGCTGGTCGCCGGTACGTCCCTGGGGGCCCGGATCGCACAGGAGCTGGCGCTGGCCTGCCCGGACCTGCTGGGCGGCATCGCCCTGCTGGCCGCGCACGGTCGGCTGGACCCGGTCCAGCGGGCGCTGTCCCGCGGTGAGGCCGAGCTGATACGGGCGGGCGTCGAGCTTCCGCCGGAGTACGCCGCGGCGGTGACGGCGCTGCACAACCTGTCTCCGGCCACACTCGCCGACCCGCGCGGCGCGCAGGACTGGCTGGAGCTGTTCGAGCTGTACCCGCCGTCGCGGAGCGCGGGGGCGCTGGCGCAGATCGCGCTGTGCGAGTTCGCCGACCGTGTCCCGGCCTACCGCGACATCACCGTGCCGACGCTCGTCGTGGGGTTCGCCGACGATCGGATGATCCCGCCGTTCCTGTCTCGCGAGGTGGCCGACGCGGTGCCCGGGGCCCGCTACCACGTAGTGCCCGGCTGCGGGCACTACGGCTACCTGGAGCGTCCCGACCTGGTCAACGCCCTGCTCCTGGAATTCTTCGACAGCCTGCGGCCCGCACTGGCGAGCCGCCGCGGCTGAGCACATCGCGACCGTCAACTCCAAGGAGGCCGAGATGACGACCAACCCCTTCGACGATCCCGACGGGACCTTCCTGGCTCTCGTCAACGACGAGCGGCAGTACTCGCTGTGGCCGAGCTTCGCGGCCGTCCCGGACGGCTGGACGGTGGCGTTCGGTACGGACACACGGGAACGCTGCCTGGACTACATCGAGTCCGTGTGGACCGACATGCGGCCGGCGTCGCTGGTCCGGGACATGGCCGAAGACGGCGGACCCCAGGCCACCACGTCGTGACCTCCGTCGGCGACGGCGCGATGCTGCCCGAGCGCTTCCGATCCCGTACCCTTCCCTCCACCTCCGATCCGCTCGCCCTGGGCACGGCGCTCGCCCGGCGGTCGGCCGCTCCCGTGATGCTGTACGAGCGCGCCGGCGAGTGGTCCCTGGGGTCGGGAGCCCTCGTCGAGATCTCCGTACGGCGGGACGGAGTACGGGTACGCCGCGCGGACGGCGCCTCCGAGTTCCGGCCGTCCGGGGAGGACCCCCTCCAGGTGGTGCGCGCGGTCCTGAGCGAGCTGCCTTCGACGGGCTGGCGGGCCTATGGCTGGGCCCGTTTCGAGCTGGCCGCGGCGCTGTTCGGAATCGGCGTCCCCGGCGCACCGGACCAGACGCTGGCGTATGTGGTCGTGCCGGAACGCGAGATCCGGTTAAGGCCGGGGTACGTGGAGCTGCGGGCGGTGCGTGAGGCGGAGCTCGACCGGCTGACCGAGCTGGTGCGGGTCACCCGGCCGGACGCCGAACCGGTGGTCGAGCACCTGGTCGACGAGCACCGTCCGGACTCGGACTACCCGCGGCTGGTGGCCGAGGCGATCGCCGGGATCCACTCCGGCGCCCTGAAGAAAGTGATCCTTTCCCGGCGGGTGCTGGTGGACCGGCCGCTGGACCTGCCCGCGACCTATCTCGCCGGGCGGCGGGCGAATACGCCCGCCCGATCCTTCCTGCTCGATCTCGGCGGTCTTCGAGCGGCCGGGTTCAGCCCGGAGACGGTGGTCGAGGTCGCCGCCGAGGGGACGGTGTCCACTCACCCGCTGGCCGGGACCCGGGCCCTGGTCGGCGACCCCGCGACCGACGCCAGACTGCGCCGGGACCTGCAAGGCGACAGCAAGGAGATCGTGGAGCATGCCATGTCCGTCCAGCTCGCTCAGGAAGAACTCCGCGGACTGTGCGAGGAGGGTTCGGTGCGCGTGACCGGGTTCATGGACGTGCTCGAACGGGGGTCCGTGCAGCACCTGGCCTCACGCCTGTACGGGCAGCTGCCGGCGGGCCGCAACGCCTGGCACGCGCTGCGTGCGCTGTTCCCCGCGATCACCGCGTCCGGGATTCCGAAGCGTGCGGCCTGCTCGTGGATCCACCGGAACGAGCCGGAGCCGCGCGGCCTCTACAGCGGCGCCGTGTTGATCGCCGACGCCGACGGCTCGCTGGATGCGGCCCTGGTCCTTAGGACGATCTTCGAGCAGGACGGACGGTACGTCCTGCGCGCCGGGGCCGGGATCGTCGGTGCGTCCGATCCGGCCCGGGAGTTCGAGGAGACGTGCGAGAAGCTGCGCAGCGTCAGCCGGTTCCTGGTCCCCGCCGGCGCCGATCCGAAAGGTACGTTCCGGGAGGTGCGGCAGGATGGCTGAGCCCGGCCTCGAATCGTGGGAACGACTGCGGACGGTCGTCGCCGACCTGGTCGAGGAGGACCCGGCCGACCTCGCCGACGACGCGAACCTGTTCGAACTCGGCCTGGACTCGATCGCGCTGATGCGGCTGGTGTCCTCGCTGCGCCGGGACGGCGCCGAGGTCGACTTCGCCGCGCTGTCCCGCGACCCGACCCTGCGCGCCTGGTACGCCCTGCTCACGACACACGGGCCGGACTCAGGGGCCGCGGGAGACGCGGGGGAGCCCGCCCCGGTACGCAAGGCGAGCGAGGCGGCGCCGCTGGCGCTGATGCAGCACGCGTACTGGTTCGGACGGGGCGACACCCATGCCTTCGGCGGCGTCGCCGCCCACCTCTACACCGAGTTCGACGGCCACGGCGTGGACCCGCAGCGGCTCCGCACGGCCGTCGAACGACTCATCGCCCGGCACCCGATGCTCGGCGTACGGGTCACCGAGGACGGCGAGCAGACCGTCGGCGGACCCGCCGGCTGGCGGGGCCTGGCCGTCCAGGACCTGCGGGAGGCCGAGCCGGACGAGATCGAGCGAGGGCTCGCCCGGGAGCGCGAGACACGCTCGCACGCGATGCTCGACCTCGCCGCCGGCGAGGTGTTCGCCACGGCGCTGTCCCTGCTGCCCGGCGGGCGGACCCGGCTGCACCTGGACGTGGACATGGTCGCCGCGGACGCGGTGAGCTACCGCATACTGCTCGCCGACCTCGCCCGCCACTACGACGATCCGGGGCGGCCTGCCGAACCGGCCGGCTTCGGCTACCTGGACTACCTCGCCGCACGAGCGGCCGCCCGCGAACGGTCCCTGACCCGGGCCCGTGAGCACTGGGCGGCCCGGCTGGACACGCTCCCGGGCGCCCCCGAACTCCCCACCCTCGCTCCCGGGGAGCGGCGTCCACGGGTCACCCGCCGCAGTATCGTCCTGGACGCCGGAGAACGCGCCGCCCTCGAGGCGGCGGCCCGCGCGTACGGGATCACCCCGGCCGCGGCGGTGGCCACCGCGTTCGCCGAGACGCTCGGCGCCTGGAGCGCCACCCCGCGGTTCCTGCTCAACGTGCCGCTGTTCGACCGGGAGCCGCTGCACCCCGACGTACCGGGGCTGGTGGGCGACTTCACCAGCTCGGTGCTCCTCGACGTCGACCTGTCCACGGAGCTGCCCCTGGCCGACCGGGCCAGGGCGGTGCAGTCGCGCCTGCACGCCGACGCCGCGCACGCCGCGTACTCCGGCCTGGAAGTGCTGCGCGACCTCGGCCGGCGGCGCGGCGAGCCGGTGCTCGCGCCGGTGGTGTTCACCAGCGCCCTCAGGCTCGGCGAGCTGTTCGCGCCCGAGGTCCGCGACCGCTTCGGCGACCCGGTGTGGATCGTCTCGCAGGGGCCACAGGTACTCCTCGACGCCCAGGTCACCGAGGTCGACGGCGGCCTGCTGGTGAACTGGGATCTGCGCGCCGACGCGTTCCCCGACGGCGTGACCGACGCGATGTTCGACGCCTTCGCAGGTCTGGTACGCCGGATGGCGCACGCGCCCGCGGCCTGGCGAGAGCCGGTCGGCGCGCTCCTCCCTCCGGCCCAGCGCGCCGTACGGGATCGGGTCAACGACACGGACGAGGATCCGGCCGGTGGAGCACCACGCGGCCGGTGCCTGCACGAGGGGTTCTTCGCGTGGGCCGAGCGGGATCCGGCGGCCCCTGCCGTGGTGACGGCGCCCGGCTCGGTGTCCTACGGGGCGCTGGCCGACCACGCGCTGCGGATCGCGGCCACGCTCGTGGCCCGTGGCGTACGCCCCGGCGACCTGGTCGCGGTCCGCCTGCCCAAGGGGCCTGGCCACGCCGCGGCGCTGCTCGGCGTGCTCGCCGCCGGTGCCGCCTACGTGCCGATCGGAACCGCGCAGCCGCACGCACGGGCCGAGCGGATCCGGACGCTGGCCGGGGCGCGCGTCACCGTACAGGAGAAGGACGACGGCGACGGTGCGGTAGGTGTCGAGGTGGCACGCTCCGCGCCGCCGCTGGCCGCGCCGGTCGCCCCGCCGCACGGCGTCGAGTCGACCGCGTACGTCATCTTCACCTCCGGCTCCACCGGCGAGCCCAAGGGCGTGGAGGTTCCGCACCGGGCGGCCGCCGCGACCGTGGACGACCTGGTCGGCCGGTTCGCCCTCGGGCCGGACGACCGTACCTTCGGGGTGTCGGCGCTGGACTTCGACCTGTCGGTCTTCGACCTGTTCGCCCCGCTGGGCAGCGGCGGCGCGGTGGTGCTGCCCGCGGAGGAGGACCGGCTCGACGCGGCCGCCTGGGCCGGGCTGGTCCGCGACCGCCGCGTGACCGTCCTGAACTGCGCGCCACCGCTGCTGGACGTGCTGCTGTCCTCCGGCGAGCCCCTTGGCGACACGCTCAGGGTGGTCCTGCTCGGTGGTGACCGCGTGGGGGTCGACCTGCCCGCGCGGCTTCGCGCGGCGGTCCCCGGCTGCCGGTTCGCCGGTCTCGGCGGCACCACCGAGACCGCGATCCACTCCACGATCTGCGAGGTCACCGGCGACGTGCCGGCGGATTGGGCCTGCGTGCCCTACGGCACGCCGCTGCGCGGGGTGGCGATGCGGGTGGTCGACGCCCGCGGGCGCGACGCCCCGGACTGGGTGACCGGCGAGCTGTGGATCGGCGGCGCCGGAGTCGCGCGCGGCTATCTCGGCGACGCCGAGCGCACCGCGGACCGGTTCGTACGGCACGACGGTCGGCGCTGGTATCGCACCGGCGATCTGGCACGTTACCGGCCGGAGGGCACCGTGGAGTTCCTCGGCCGGTTCGACGATCAGGTATCGGTGCACGGCTTCCGGGTGGAGCCCGGCGAAGTGGAGGCCGCGCTGCTGGCCGATCCCGCCGTCGCCGCGGCGACCGTGGTCGGCCACGGCCCGGGACTGCTCGCGGCCGTGGTCGCCGCGGACGGGACCGCGCTGGAG